>NZ_KV830623.1:0-82403 GCF_001836805.1 Staphylococcus sp. HMSC062A01 | reverse complement strand
AGTCATCAGTCCAATTTATTATAGAGCCTAAAAAAACTGAGAAATGCTACATGGGAGCGTCTTCTCAGTTATTTTATCTTAATATATTTATGTTTAGTTAAATTCAACGGTTTTTATGACTTACTTCAATTTAGAATAGGCAATTTCATCATCATGATCTACTTTTTCAACGAGGACTTCATTGTCCTCAAAATACCATAGATCTTCTTCTGAAACGACTAATATCAAATCATTATAATTTTCTTCGTAACCAATTTCTACATCTTCTCTTGGTTCAACGCGAAAGGCAGGACTGAAACCTTGTTTAAGTTGAAATTCACCACCATAGCGAACGTAAAACTGTAAAACTTTGTTATTTTCAGGTAAGTCTAGTTCATCTTTAAACCATTCTACAGCTTGATCTGTTAGTTTAATTTTCATTACATTATCCTCCTACCTTATTTATCTATTACTTGGATTTTATTTTTTAAATGGAACTCTTAGAATTATAACATATTCATATTTTGAGATAATCCATAAGGTTTCAATGAAGATATAAAAAAGCATTAAGCGAATTGATACGCTTAATGCATTATTATCGGTATTAGATTTACATCCATTTTATTTTTGGCTCTTCGCCTTTAAAAATTCTTACAATATTGGTGAGATGTCTTACTATTAAAATTATGGAAACGAGTAAGCTCATCCCAAATAATATGTAATCTTGTATGATGAGAGAGCCAATAACGCAACAAATTGCTGCAATAATACTTGAGAGTGAAACATATTTAAATATATATAATACTCCAAAGAATATAATTGCCAATATAAGTAGTAAGATAGGATTTACGCCTAAGACAACACCAGCACTTGTAGCTACAGCTTTTCCACCCTTAAATCTAAGATATATTGGATATACATGGCCAAGTATTGCGAATAAACCTACAATTAACCCATGTGTGAAGAACGTGCTAAGCGGTCCATCTGCATGCACTGGAAACCAAATAGGAAAGAACACAGTAATAAATCCTTTAAATATATCTAAAAAGGTTACAATAAATCCTGCTGGTTTACCTAGAACTCGGAAACTATTAGTTGCGCCAGTATTACCACTGCCATATTGTCTAATATCTTTTTTGAAAAACAGCTTTCCTATAACATATCCATTAGGAATAGCACCGATGAGATAGCTTAATATGAGCATGACTACTATCATCATATAACTTTACACATCCTTTAATAACGTAGCTATATTTTACCATAATCTAATAGATAACAACGACCAATTTTAAAAATTTGTTCTTAACAGGAACTTTAAATAGATTAGTTTTAACTCACGCTTGCAATTTAGACCGATTTATATAAGAATAACTATTGTATAGTTTTTAAAACGAACGTACGTTTGTAGGAGGCGAACGCATTGGCAACAAAAAATTCAAATCATTACTCAGATGATTCTATTCAAGTATTAGAGGGATTGGAAGCTGTAAGAAAGCGTCCAGGTATGTATATAGGATCTACTGATAAACGAGGACTACATCATTTAGTGTATGAAGTAGTAGATAACTCCGTAGATGAAGTTTTAAACGGATATGGTAACGAAATAAATGTAACAATAAACCAAGATAATAGTATTTCTATTGAAGATAATGGTCGTGGTATGCCTTCAGGAATGCATGCATCAGGTAAACCTACTGTTGAAGTTATTTTCACTGTATTGCACGCCGGTGGTAAATTCGGCCAAGGCGGATATAAAACATCAGGTGGATTGCATGGGGTTGGTGCATCTGTAGTTAACGCATTAAGCGAATGGTTAGAAGTAGAAATACATAGAGACGGGAATATTTACAAGCAAAGCTTTAAAAATGGTGGAGTGCCAGCATCTGGATTAGTTAAATCAGGTAAAACAAAAAAAACGGGAACTAAAGTTACATTTAAACCAGATCCCGAAATATTTAAAGCTACAACTACATTTAATTTTGAAACCTTAAGTGAGAGGTTACAAGAATCTGCCTTCCTATTAAAGAATCTTAAAATAACATTGAAAGATTTACGTAGTGGCAAAGAACGTGAAGATGTTTATCATTATGAAGAGGGGATTAAAGAGTTTGTCAGTTATGTAAATGAAGGCAAAGAGGTTCTTCACGACGTAACTATGTTTACAGGTGCTTCAAATGGTATAGAAGTAGATGTCGCTTTTCAATATAATGATCAATATTCAGAGAGTATATTAAGCTTCGTAAATAACGTGCGTACCAAAGATGGCGGAACACATGAAGTAGGATTTAAAACTGCAATGACACGTGTGTTCAACGATTACGCAAGAAGAATCAATGAATTAAAAGAAAAAGACAAGAATTTAGACGGTAATGATATTCGTGAAGGTTTAACTGCAGTTATATCAGTTCGCATACCTGAAGAATTGTTACAATTTGAAGGGCAAACTAAATCTAAATTGGGTACTTCAGAAGCTCGTAGTGCTGTTGATTCAGTAGTTTCTGATAAATTGCCATATTATTTAGAAGAAAAAGGTCAACTTTCTAAATCTCTAGTGAAGAAAGCAATTAAAGCACAACAAGCTAGGGAAGCTGCGCGTAAAGCACGTGAAGATGCACGTTCAGGTAAGAAGAATAAACGTAAAGACACTTTATTATCAGGAAAGTTAACACCTGCTCAAAGTAAAAATACTGAGAAAAATGAATTATATTTAGTCGAAGGTGACTCAGCAGGTGGTTCAGCTAAACTTGGAAGAGATAGAAAATTCCAAGCGATTTTACCTTTAAGAGGTAAAGTTATTAATACTGAAAAAGCAAGACTTGAAGATATTTTTAAAAATGAAGAAATTAATACTATCATTCATACAATTGGTGCTGGTGTTGGAAACGACTTTAAAATAGAAGACAGTAATTATAATAGAATTATTATCATGACTGATGCCGACACAGATGGTGCACATATTCAAGTATTATTATTAACCTTCTTCTTTAAGTACATGAAACCGCTTGTACAAGCTGGAAGAGTATTTATCGCATTGCCGCCACTATATAAACTGGAAAAAGGAAAAGGTAAATCTAAGCAAGTTGAATACGCATGGACTGATGATGAACTTGAAAAACTTCAGAAGAAATTAGGAAAAGGATTTATGTTGCAACGTTATAAAGGTCTAGGTGAAATGAACCCTGAACAGTTATGGGAAACAACTATGAATCCTGAAACTAGAACATTAATTCGTGTTCAAATTGAAGATGAAATGCGTTCGTCTAAACGAGTTACAACTTTAATGGGTGATAAAGTTGCGCCACGTCGTGAATGGATTGAAAGTCACGTTGAATTTGGCATGCAAGAAGATCAAAGTATATTAGATAATACTGAAGTACAAGTACTAGAAACTGAAGAATATACTGAGGAGGAAACAAATTGAGTGAGATAATTCAAGATTTATCACTTGAAGATGTGATAGGTGATCGTTTTGGAAGATATAGTAAATATATTATTCAAGAACGTGCATTACCGGATGTTCGTGATGGCTTGAAGCCAGTACAACGAAGAATTCTTTTCGCAATGCATAGTAGTGGGAATACGTATGATAAGAATTTCCGTAAGAGTGCGAAGACAGTCGGAGACGTTATTGGTCAGTATCATCCTCATGGCGACTCATCAGTATATGATGCAATGGTGCGCTTAAGTCAAGATTGGAAATTACGTCATGTTTTAATTGAAATGCATGGTAATAACGGTAGTATCGATAATGATCCTCCTGCAGCAATGCGTTATACTGAAGCGAAGTTAAGCCAATTATCGGAAGAACTTGTCAGAGATATTAATAAGGAAACTGTTGCATTTGTTCCAAACTATGATGATACAGCTTTAGAACCAATGGTTTTACCAGCAAGGTTTCCTAATTTATTAGTTAATGGTTCAACAGGGATTTCTTCAGGTTATGCGACTGACATCCCACCGCATAATTTAGCAGAGGTAATTCAATCAACATTGAAATACATCGATAATCCTGATATTACTGTTACTCAACTAATGAAATATATAAAAGGTCCAGATTTCCCTACTGGCGGTATTATTCAAGGTGTGGATGGCATTAAGAAAGCTTATGAGACTGGTAAAGGTAAAATTGTTGTACGTTCTAAAGTGGATGAAGAAACCCTTCGTAATGGTCGTCAACAACTTATCGTTACTGAGATTCCTTACGAAGTGAATAAAAGTTCACTAGTCAAAAGAATCGATGAGTTAAGAGCAGATAAAAAAGTAGATGGTATTATCGAAGTCCGTGATGAAACTGATCGCACTGGATTACGAATAGCGATCGAACTGAAAAAGGATGTAAATGCAGAAGCTATAAAAAACTATTTATTCAAAAACTCTGATTTACAAATTACTTATAACTTTAATATGGTTGCAATTAGTGACGGTCGTCCAAAACTAATGGGTATTCGCCAAATTATTGATAGTTACTTAAATCATCAAATTGAAGTTGTGGCAAATCGTACGAAATATGATTTAGATCACGCCGAAAAACGCATGCATATTGTGGAAGGTTTAATGAAAGCACTATCAATATTGGATGAGGTTATCACGTTAATTCGTAACTCTAAAAATAAAAAAGATGCTAAAGACAATTTAGTTGCTGAATTTGAATTTACGGAAGCTCAAGCAGAGGCTATTGTCATGCTTCAACTTTATCGTTTAACTAATACAGATATCGTTGCATTGGAAAATGAACATAATGAGTTAGCTAAATTGATTAAAGAATATCGTCATATACTTGATAATCATGATGCATTGTTACAAGTAATTAAAAGTGAATTGACTGATATTAGAAAACGATTTAAATCTGAGCGTTTATCATCAATTGAAGCGGAAATCGCAGAAATTAAAATTGATAAAGAAGTTATGGTTCCAAGTGAAGATGTTGTTTTAAGTATTACACGTCAAGGATATATTAAACGGACATCTACACGTAGTTTCAATGCCAGTGGTGTCACTGAAATAGGGCTTAAAGATGGAGACAGTTTACTCAAATATCAAACAGTTAACACGCAAGATACGGTACTTGTTTTTACAAACAAAGGAAGGTATATATTCATTCCGGTTCATAAATTAGCAGATATCAGATGGAAAGAACTTGGACAGCATGTATCTCAAATTGTTCCCTTAGATGATTATGAAACTGTAGTTGATGTTTACAATGAACAAAGTTTTAAAGATGACGCATTTTATGTACTAGCGACTCGAAATGGAATGATTAAAAAAAGTAACGTTAGCTTATTTAAAACGACTCGTTACAATAAACCATTAGTTGCTATGAAAGTTAAAGATAATGATGAATTAATAAACGTCATTCGATTAAATGAAGATCAACTCATCAATGTATTAACACATAAAGGTATGTCATTAACGTATTCAAGTGAAGAACTATCTGATACGGGATTACGAGCAGCTGGGGTGAAATCTATCAACTTAAAAGATGAAGATTTTGTCGTTATGACGGATGTTGTAGATAATGACAGCTCAATTATAATGGCTACTCAAAGAGGTGCTGTAAAACGAATTAGCTATAAGATTTTACAACAAGCTAAAAGAGCACAAAGAGGTATTACATTACTTAAAGAGTTGAAGAAAAATCCACATCGTGTTGTTGCAGGTTATGTTGTTAAAGATGAAAGTATGTATACTTTATATTCTGAAAGTCACTCTGAAGAAGGACAAATCACTGATATTCATTTATCTGAACAATACACAAATGGGTCATTTGTTGTTGATGTTAAAGAGTTTGGAGACGTCTTAAATATGACAATCGACTAATGGATTATAAAAATTATATTTTCAATTTTAAAAGAAAATGATAAAATTGAACTTGTTATTTTAACCAATTTTAATCTCTCAAGAGATTTATATTGATATTGTATAACACTCAAACGTAATATGTACTAGTATTATTTTATTGGGTTTATTCAATACAGTATAAATCTCTTGTAGTATATCTTTGGATATTAATTTATTGTAGATGAGAGGGATTTAATGAGTGATTTTGATAATTTAATACCTGGATGGTTTAAAACAATTGTTCAGGTAGGTAATGATTTAATTTGGTCGCAATATTTAATTGGATTGCTATTAACTGTAGGGTTCTTCTTTACTATTAGTTCTAAATTCGTGCAATTACGTATGTTGCCGGAAATGTTTAGAGCTTTAACTGAAAAACCTGAAACATTGAATAGTGGTGAAAAAGGTATATCGCCATTCCAAGCATTTGCAATTAGTGCTGGTTCACGTGTAGGTACTGGTAATATTGCAGGTGTAGCTACGGCAATTGTACTAGGTGGTCCTGGTGCAGTATTTTGGATGTGGGTAATTGCTTTTATCGGTGCTGCAAGTGCATTTATGGAGGCAACTTTAGCTCAAATTTATAAAGTTCATGACAAAGAAGGTGGATTCCGAGGGGGTCCCGCATATTACATAACTAAAGGTTTGAACCAAAAATGGTTAGGTATCTTATTCTCAATATTAATTACAATAACATTTGCGTTTGTATTTAATACTGTTCAATCTAATACGATTGCTGAATCATTAAATACTCAGTACAACGTAAGTCCAGTTGTAACAGGAATTATTTTAGCTGTTATTACTGCAGCAATTATCTTTGGTGGTGTCCGCAGTATCGCGACATTATCTTCATTGATTGTTCCAACCATGGCTATTATTTATATCGGTATGGTTTTAGTTATCTTATTATTAAATATCGATCAAATTGTTCCGATGATTGGCACAATCATTAAGAGTGCATTTGGTTTCGAGCAAGTTACAGGAGGCGCTGTAGGTGCAGCGATACTTCAAGGTATTAAACGTGGTCTATTCTCTAACGAGGCTGGTATGGGTTCTGCGCCGAACGCAGCAGCAACAGCGTCAGTGCCACATCCAGTTAAACAAGGTTTAATTCAATCACTTGGTGTATTTTTCGATACAATGTTAGTTTGTACAGCCACAGCGATTATGATTCTTTTATATTCAGGATTAAAATTTGGAGAAAATGCACCTCAAGGTGTTCAAGTTACACAATCAGCATTAAATGAACATTTAGGTTCAGCTGGAGGTATCTTCTTAACAATCGCAATTACGCTATTTGCATTTTCTTCTGTTGTTGGTAACTATTATTATGGTCAATCAAACATAGAGTTCTTATCTAAAAACAAAGTAGTTATGTTTATTTTTAGATGCTTAGTTGTCTTATTAGTATTTGTTGGATCAGTAGTAAAAACTGAAACTGTATGGAGTACTGCCGATTTATTCATGGGATTAATGGCAATTGTTAACTTGATTTCTATAATTGGTCTTTCAAATATAGCGATAGCTGTAATGAAAGATTACCAAAAACAACGTAAAGCTGGTATGAAACCTGTGTTTAAACCAGAGAATCTTGAAATTAACTTATTTGGTATTGAAACTTGGGGTAGAGAAAATCAACTACCTAAAAAATAATCACTTAAGTGATTGATTAAAATAGAATTTATTCATACTCCTTTCAATGTGTTGAAACTTTCATTCAAAACTTTGAAAGGAGTTTTTACATTAAGTTAGAAATCTTTTCATTTTTAATAAATAGATTTATAATTCATATATTACAGAGAAAGGTGATTATGATGAGTGAGTATACCATTTCTAAAGCTTTAAATAATAACGTCATCATATGCACTTATAATAATCAAGAGGTCATTCTCGTTGGAAAAGGTATTGGCTTTAATAAAAAGGCTGGAATGACCTTAGATGAAAGTGCTTCAATAGAAAAGGTTTATAAATTAGAGCAAAAACAACAGCAAGAATATTACAAATCTTTAGTTGAAATTGCCGATGAAGATGTTCTACAAGCGATTATTGAAGCAGTCAATTTTATTACAAGTACAACTCATACTACAGATGATAAAAACCTTGTTGTTGCATTGACTGATCATATTATATTTGCATATAAAAGATTAAAACAAAATCAAATTATTAGTAATCCATTTGCTATCGAAACCAAACATTTATATAGTGGTGCGTATGCTATTGCAAGTCAAGTTATTGATAAATTGAATCAACGACTAGATGTTAAGTTCCCAGCTGATGAAATTGGATTTATTGCATTACACATTGCTTCAAACACAGAGGATTTAACGATACATGAGATGTCTTTGATTAATAAATTGATTAGTAAAAGTATACTTATTATTGAAAATGATTTAAATCATGAAATCGATAATCATACGGTTCAATATCAACGTTTTATAAGACATATTCAATTTTTAATTCGACGACTTAATAAAAAAGAATACATATATGCTCAAGATTTTTTTATAGATATGGTTAAAAATCATTATCCAAATGCATATAATACTGCTTTTAAAATCTCAAAAATGATTCAAAAGCACTTGAATATTCCTATCGATGATTCCGAAATTGTGTATCTTGCATTACATATTTATCATTTTGAAACTCAAATAAGTTCATCGCATAACTAAGGAACACTTAGTTATTTTTTGTGTTATGATGTAAAATAGCTTTAGTTTTAATAGTTAGTTAAGGTATGGTGAAAAACATGGCAATTGAAAATAAGCAAGTTGAAGAAAAAAGCGCAAAAAAATTTAGTTTTACAGAAACGCGTTTTATGAAATTCTTAGGCGGTAAAGATTTATTATTTGCTTTGCTTTCATTAGTGCTCATAGGTATTGTAATATTTATATTTGATAAAGTTTCTTATGTTTTTGAACCATTTATCATCATATTTAATACAATTGTAGCACCAATTATTTTATCGCTTATTTTATTCTATCTTATTAATCCAGTGATTAATTTGATGGAGAGATATAATATTCCAAGATTACTAGGAATCATTATTGTATTTTTAGCTATTGTTGGTGGAGCGACATTAATTATTAATTTATTAATTCCGCTTATTGGAGATCAAATCACACGTTTAGCTAACAACTTCCCTAAATATGTAGATAAATTTAATAACGCAATAGATCAAGTCACACATTTTTCTTTCTTATCATCATTTTATACTCAAATACAAGATTGGTTAGACTCAGTTTCCAATAAGATACCTTCTATGGTTTCAAGTTATTTTGATGGATTTGGAACTAAAATTAGAAGTTTTGCAGAAGCTATTGTTAACGTAGGTGTAGTTCTTGTCACAACACCTTTTGTATTATTCTTCATGTTAAAAGATGGTCACAAATTTAAAGAGTATTCAACGAAGATTATGCCACCTAAATTTAGAAAAGATTACCATGATTTAATGGAAAAAATGAGTGTACAAGTTGGATCATATATCCAAGGTCAAATTATTGTTTCATTTTGTATTGGTATCTTACTCTTTATAGGCTATTCAATTATTGGTCTTGATTACGGTCTTGTACTTGCTTGTATAGCTGCTGTTACAAGTGTTGTACCTTATCTAGGACCAACGATTGCTATTTCACCAGCCATCATTATAGCGATTATTACATCGCCATTCATGTTATTGAAATTAATTGTAGTATGGACGCTTGTTCAATTTATTGAAGGACATTTCATTTCACCTAATGTTATGGGAAAAACATTGAAAATTCATCCTTTAACGATTATTTTCATCTTATTGAGTGCTGGTAATTTATTAGGTATTGTTGGTGTTATTTTAGGTATTCCTGGATATGCAATACTTAAAGTAATAGTCTCACACCTATTCTTATTATTTAAACGTCGTTATAACAAGTATTATGGTGATGATTCAGGAGAATATGAAATTAAAAAAGAAGAAACTAAAGAATATACTAAAGCTGAATAAGCTCTAAACGAGTATTAAGTGTAAAAGCCAGTTTATCTAGCTTTCTCAGTTTTAGTTACCTAAGCGGGAATGAGATAATGAATTCATTTTGGATTCTGTATCATTCCCGCCTTTTTTTAGAAAGTATTTAATCTTACACACATTACAATAATGTTAGTATGAGTTATACATATTCATATGTTCATTCAAATGAAGGTATGATATATTTTTAAATAATCGTAGGTGAAGGTAGAGGTATGACATGACTGAAGAACTTAAGAATAGATTATTATCATTACTCAAATTTGTTTTTGCTGCAGTTTTATTTATAGCAGTTGTTGCAACGCTATATCATGAATTAGCACACATTAATTTTAAACAAACACTTGAAGCATTTAGCAAAATTAATCGTTGGTATCTAGTTGGCTTATTCATTTGCGGTGGTTCAGCTATGATTTTACTAAGTTTGTATGATCTTATCTTAGTAAAAGGGTTAAAACTGGATATACCACTTATTAGGGTTTTTAAAATCAGCTATATCATTAATGCACTTAATGCCATTGTTGGCTTTGGTGGATTTATAGGGGCTGGATTTAGAGCATTTATTTATAAAAATTATACAACTGATAGAAAAAAATTAGTTCATGCTATTTCAATCATACTGATTTCTATGTTAACGGGTTTGAGTCTTTTATCAATCCTTGTCGTGTTACATATCTTTGATGCTTCTCATATAATAAATAAAGTAAGTTGGGTTCGATGGATTTTATATGTTGTTGCATTATTTTTACCTTTATTTATTTCCTATACCATGATTAATCCTATTGATCGTAACAATAAATATTTAGGTGTTTATTGCACACTAGTATCAAGTTTTGAGTGGCTGGCAGCTGCCACAGTACTCTATTTATCAACAGTTATTGTAGATATTAACATAGCATTCACTACTGTTATCGGTATATTCATCATTGCTGCTCTTTCTGGATTGGTTAGTTTCATACCAGGTGGCTTCGGTGCTTTCGATTTAGTTGTATTATTAGGTCTTAAGTCTTTAGGCGTTCCTGAAGAAAAAGTACTATTAGCGTTATTATTATATCGTTTCGCTTATTACTTTGTACCAGTTGTTATTGCACTTGTTTTATCTACATTTGAGTTTGGATCATCTGCGCGAAAATACTTCGAAGAATCTAAATATTTTGTACCTGCAAGAGATGTAACATCTTTTTTATTCTCTTATCAAAAAGATATTATTGCTAAGATTCCGTCATTTGCCTTAGCTATGTTAGTACTAATAACAAGTTTTGTTTTCTTTATTAATAACATTACAATTGTTTATGATGGTTTATACGATGATCATCATTTCGCATATTATATTATGTTATCTGTGCATACAAGTGCTTGCTTATTATTACTTATCAATGTTAGAGGTGTATTTAAACAAAGCCGACGTGCTATTTTGTTTGTAATGATTTCACTTGTTTTAATATTTAGTGCAACAGTATATACTTATGCATCTTTAATTCTTTTATCATGGATTTTATTAATATTTGTATTACTTGTTCTCGCTTATCGTCGTTCTAAAGTGATGAAACGACCATTCAGATTAAAACGTTTAATTTTTACAATTATTTTAAGTATGCTGGTATTGTATGTTAATCATTTTATAATTTCAGAAACTTTATATGCACTTGATATTTACCACATTGAAATGGATACTTCTTTATTGAAATATTATTTCTGGTTAACGGTTCTTGTCGTAGTCATACTTGTAGGTATCGTCGCATGGTTATTGGAGTCTAGATACACTAGACCACACCAATTAGAAGATTTATCGAGATGTAAATCAATTATTGAAACGTATGGTGGCAATTATTTAAGTCATTTAATCTATAGTGGAGATAAAGATGTCTTTATGCATGAAGCGCAACAAGCTTTTTTAATGTATCGCTACAAAGGTAACGCTCTTGTTGTGTTAGGAGATCCAATCGGTGATACGAAGGCGTTTCAGTCTTTACTTATTGATTTTTATAACTACGGTGAAAAGTTAGGCTATGATATTATATTCTATCAAGTTTCAGATCGCTTTATGCCGCTATATCATAATTTTGGTAATCAGTTTTTCAAACTTGGTGAAGAGGCAATTATAAATTTAACTCAATTTACGACATCAGGAAAGAAACGTCGTGGTTTCCGAGCAACACTTAATAAATTCGATGATTTAAATATTCAATTTGAAATTTTAGAGCCACCTTTTTCGAAAGATCTCATTTTTCAATTAAAACAAGTTAGTGATCAGTGGCTAGATGGACGTAATGAAATGCATTTTTCAGTAGGTCAATTTACAGAAGAGTATTTACAACAAGCACCTATTGGAATAATGAAGAATGAAGAAGGTAAAGTCATTGCGTTTTGCACTTTAATGCCTACTTATTATAATGAAGCTATTTCAGTAGATTTAATTCGTTGGTTACCTGATTTAGATTTACCTTTAATGGATGGCCTATATCTACATATGTTACTTTGGGGTAAAGATAAAGGCTATAAAGCATTTAACATGGGTATGGCAACTTTATCAAATGTAGGTCAATTAAATTACTCTTACCCTCGAGAGCGTGTAGCTGGGCGTGTATTTGAACACTTCAATGGTCTATATCGCTTTCAAGGACTACGTAAGTATAAAGAAAAATATAGTCCAAATTGGGAACCAAGATTTTTGGTTTATAGAAAAGATAGTTCACTATGGTATAGCATGTTAAAAGTAATGAGAGTTATTCGTCATAAATAATTGTTAAAAAAGGCATCCAACAAGTGAATGGGTGATAATCACCTTGAAGGGTGCCTTTGATTATTTAAAACTTTAATTGGATTTATAGTTTGCTCGGTCTTGTTGTTCTTGAGCATAACGCTCAGGGTTCTTTTTGTAAAAATCTTGATGATATTCTTCTGCTTTGTAAAAAGTTGAAGCGGGTAATATTTTAGTCACTATTGCTTTTTCTGAATGAATTGTTTGCTCGAGTTGGTGAACGTATTGCTCAGCAAGTCTTTTTTGATCCTTATTCGTGTAGAATATAGCTGTTCTATATTGTGAACCTCTATCTTGAAACTGGCCACCATCATCAATGGGATCAATAACCGAGAAAAATACTTCTAATAATTTGTTATAAGAAAACAATGCAACATCATATTCAATTTTTACAGTTTCATAATGTCCTGTGGTCCCACTTTTCACATCTTCATAAGTAGGGTTGTGAGTTGAACCACCCATATAGCCAGATGTTACTGTTTCTATACCATCGAATTGATCGAAAGGTTTGGTCATACACCAGAAACACCCACCAGCAAAATATGCTGTATTAATATTCATTTATGACATCCTTTCATTGGACCTTAGTACCATTTATTTAAAAATTACTTGATTTTTCAAAGCAACTTCTATAATTTAATTATATATAATTATAGTACATAGATATATAATTTTGAAGATTTTTACTAGACGTAAGGTAGGTAAATATGACAGAAGAGAAGGATAAGACAGTATACAGGCGACAAGCAGACGCACAGACACCTTCTAAACGACGGAATAAGAAAAAACTACGTAAATTACCTTTTATCATTTTGATTATATCGATATTGCTAATCGCAGCTATTATCTATATTGTCCATGGTTATCGTAGTGGTGTTAATTACGCTGAGAAACATGCAAAAGATATCAAAGTACATAAGTTTAATGGACCAGTAAAAAATGACGGTAAGATTTCTGTACTCGTGTTAGGTGCTGACAAAGCTAGCGGTGGTAAGTCGCGTTCAGATTCCATCATGGTAGTTCAATATGATTATATCCATAAAAAAATGAAAATGATGTCAGTGATGCGTGATATTTATGCGGAAATACCTGGATATCAGAATTATAAAATTAATGCAGCCTATTCACTTGGTGGACCTGAACTTCTTAGAAAGACTTTAAATAAGAATTTAGGTATTAATCCTGAATATTATGCAGTCATTGATTTTACGGGTTTTGAAAAAATGATTGATGAATTAGAACCTAATGGCGTTCCTATGGACGTAGAAAAAGATATGTCTGAAAATATTGGCGTATCTCTTAAAAAAGGTCATCATCGTTTAAACGGTAAAGAATTACTTGGATATGCGAGATTTAGACATGACGAGGAAGGAGATTTTGGGCGAGTTAGACGTCAACAACAAGTTATGCAGACGTTGAAAAAAGAGTTAGTTACACCTAGTTCAGTAATAAAATTGCCTAAAGTAGCTGGTATATTAAGGGGTTATATTAATACAAGTATGCCAAATTCAGCTATCTTCCAAACAGGTATTAGTTACGGTTTAAGAGGAGATAAGAACGTAGAATCTCTTACAGTTCCAATTAATAATTCGTACCAGAATATTAATACAAATAACGATGGCAGTGCCTTAGAGATTGATAAGAAGAAAAATAAAAAAGCTGTCAAAGAATTTCTAAATAACTAAAACGTAAAAGAGCGCACTCGATTGGGTGCACTCTTTTTTTACGCCTTTAATAAATACCATAATATTATTATGTAAACTAATCGAAGTTTTATTCTGCGTCTGATTTTCTAACTCCTGCAACGCCATAGTGATTTTTTTGCATTTCTTCAATAATCACATGAATTGCCTCTCTATTAGCTCCAGTAGTTTTTTCAACTGCATTTGTTACTTCTGTTACTAAATTTTTTAATTGTTCATCTGAGCGTCCTTCTAACAATTTAACATTGATGATTGGCATTTTATTTCCTCCTTGAATTAGTAATTTCATCCATAGTATAGCATGTTTTAGGGCAGTACTCCAAAAGAAATTTGAGAACATTAGTTCTTATTTTTATTGAAATAGAACAAGTGTTCGTATATAATAAAAAGGACTAAGGGAGGTATCTTGGCATGTATGATTATAATTTATTGGAAGAAAGAGACATATTATGTATCGATCAAAAGAGTTTTTTTGCTAGTGTGTCATGTATCCAAAAGGGATTGGATCCTCTAGAAACAAAGTTAGCAGTAGTTGCAGACACTAAAAGACAAGGATCGGTTGTTTTAGCAACCACACCTAAATTAAAAGAAATTGGTATCAAAACAGGGTCAAGACTATTCGAGATTCCGCATCGTAATGATATTTATATTATCAATCCTAGCATGAGAAAATATTTAGAAGTTTCAATAGCAATTTCTAAAATTGCGCTTAAATATGTACCGGGAGAAGATTTACATCAATATAGTATAGATGAATTCTTTTTAGATGTGACTGATAGCTATCATCGATTTAACTCTACTGTACAATCATTTGCAGAAAGATTACAAAAGGAAATAGAAGATAAAATAGGGATATATTGCACTATTGGTATAGGATCAAACATGTTATTAAGTAAGGTCGCAATGGATATTGAAGCAAAACATACATCCAATGGTATTACAGAATGGAGATATCATGATGTCCCACAAAAGATGTGGAAAATTACGCCGTTACGTGATTTTTGGGGCATTAACAAGAAAACAGAAGCAAAGCTCAATAAGAAAGGGATTGTAACTGTTGGAGATTTAGCTCAATATCCATACAGATTTCTTAAAAGAGATTTTGGTGTATTAGGGATAGATATGCATTTACATGCTAATGGTATTGATCAAAGTAAATTGAGAGAAAAATATAATGTTACTAATCCATCCATATGTAAAAGCCAAATACTGATGAGAGATTATCGGTTTGAGGAGTCGAAAATTGTAATGCGAGAATTAATTGAAGACGTTGCTAGTAGAATAAGAGCACGTAAACAACTGGCAAGAACAATTCACTTTTCATTTGGTTATACAGAAGGCGGTGGTGTTCATAAGCAATATACACTAACAGATGCGACTAACTTAGAAAGAGACATCTATAAAGTAGTCAATTATTATGCGAATCAATTGTGTGATAAGAATGCACTGTATCGAACATTGAGCGTATCATTGACTCAACTTATTAATGAGGAAGACCGCCAGCTTAACTTATTTATAGACGAATATGAAAGAAGAAGAGATGAAAAGCTAGCTAAAACCATTGATTACTTACAAAACAAATATGGTAAGGGAATCGTATCTAAAGCGATATCTTACACTGATGCTGGAACAAAGCATGGTCGCTTGGGCTTAATGGCAGGGCATAAAATGTAAAATATACCCTCCTATCAATGAAATGAGCATTTAAAAGAAATCGAGCGCATTTCATTGTATTAGGAGGACATTATTATAGAATGTATGTTTCAAAATCACTGAGCGCCTTAATACCTCGTTCACGATCTTCAGGAGTTTTAAAGCTAATTTGCAAAGCACCTAAAATATCTTCACGAATTTCAAGGATTTTTAAGTTACTTATAGAAATATTATGTAAACTCAAAATAGAAGTTACTTTGCTAATCATACCTGATTTATCTGGAATATCTACATAAAGATCATACGAAATACTTAGTGCACCTTGTTGTTTAACGGGAAGTTGATCCCTAAACTTTTTAGCAGCTGAAAAGAAATTATGGACTTCGTTAGTATCATTTAAACGAATATGGGATGAAATTGAATCTAACTGTTGTTGCAACATTTCTAATAGGTGTAATATATTTTCTTGATTACTAAACGTAATATCTCTCCACATATCTGCGTTACTACTAGCTATACGTGTGACATCTCTAAAGCCACCAGCTGCTAATTGTGTTACTAGAGTATGGTTCTTTGAGTTTGTTTCACTCAAATGAACTAAGCTTGAAGCGATGATATGTGGAATATGACTCACAACTCCAGTAACATAATCATGCTCTTGTGCCGATGTTGTTATAAATTTTGCCGATGTAGTTGATAACAATGTTTGTAGTTTTTTTGCCGATTCAGCATTACGTGCATCATCATAAACGAGAATGTAATAAGCATTTTCGAATAAATGCTTTTTTGAATTAAGAACACCAGATTTATGACTTCCAGCCATAGGATGGCCACCTACAAGATGAATGTTGTTGTTTAAGAGAAACTTTTCATAGCTTTGAATATTAGATTTAGTGCTACCAGTATCAGTTACAATTAAATGAGATTGTGTTTGATAATTAGGTAATTCTTTTAAGTATAATTCAGTTTGTTGTACGGGGGTAGCGTAAATGATGATATCTGCATTTTTTACGCCTTCACTATAGTCTTCAATTTTTTTATCAATTATTCCTATTGATAATGCTTTTTCAAGTTGATCTTTATCAGCGTCGAATGCTGATATTGTTAGATTAGGTTGATAATATTTTAAATTACTTGCTAAACTGCCACCAATCAAACCGAGTCCTATAAATAAAATATTTTTCATGATGAATCACCTTATTTCAAAATTTTCAGAATATGTACATTGTAAGGTAGAGTGTGCAGATAAACAATAGTAAAATGAATGAATTAATAGTGATAGTTCTATAAATACGATAAAATGTTATCAATAATTATTTTAAAAAAGGGGAGATAATGATGACGCAAAAAGTATTGAAAACAATAAAAGAACTTACAGAAATTAATAGCCCATCTGGTAATGCTACGGAAGCAATTAATTATGTTAAGAACAAAGTTGAAGCGTTAGGTTATGATACTAAGACAACCAATAAAGGTGCCTTAATTATCGAAGTACAAGGTGAAAATGATGAACAACAAAGATGCATTACTGCCCATGTAGATACACTAGGCGCGATGGTCAAAGAAATTAAAGAAAATGGTCGATTATCTATTAGTTTAATAGGTGGATTTACATATAACGCGATTGAAGGAGAGTATTGTGAGATACAAACTGATTCAGGACAAGTATATACAGGAACGATTTGTTTGCATGAAACAAGTGTCCATGTTTACAGAAATAATCATGAAATACCTAGAGATGGCGAACATATGGAAATTCGTATCGATGAAAAAACAACGTCTGATCAAGAGACAAGAGATTTAGGGATTGAAGTGGGAGATTTTGTAAGTTTTGATCCCAGAACTGAAATTACATCATCAGGATTTATTAAATCAAGACACTTAGATGATAAAGCAAGTGTAGCAATGATACTAGAACTGCTTGAGAAACTTAAACAAGAAGAAACGCAATTACCACATACGACTCAGTTTTATATTTCTAATAACGAAGAAATAGGATATGGTGCAAATGCATCAATATCCGATAAGATAGTAGAGTTTATTGCATTTGATATGGGAGCGCTAGGCGATGGTCAAACCTCAGATGAATATACTGTATCGATTTGTGCTAAAGATGGATCAGGTCCTTATCATAAAGAATTAAAATCACATTTAATAAATTTATGTAAAATTAATGACATACCTTATAAAGTTGATATTTATCCTTATTATAGCTCTGATGCATCAGCAGCACTAAAAGCAGGTGCAGACATTCGTCATGGTTTATTTGGTGCTGGTATAGAATCATCTCACGCGCTTGAAAGAACTCATATTGAGTCTATTGATGCAACTCAAAATCTTTTATACGCATATTGTTTATCGCCAATAAATTTATAATTGATTGTTGACAAATAAAATAGAGTTTTGTATTATACTGAATTATAAGAAATATCAAACAATTCTATGAATGAAGTAGATAATATGATTTGTAGCAAATAGAAAGCCAATGGGTGATGTAAATTGGCACAACATATTAATCGAATTGGGTCTAGAATTTTAAATTTTAATAAAGTATGAGTGAGCAAAGTATTGTTAACTAAGGTGGCACCACGGTAACGCGTCCTTATAGAGTAAAGCGCGTATGCTGTGGTGTTTTTATGTACAATTAAATAGGCATAAATGAAGTAGTGGTGAGTAAGGTAGTGACAGAAAGTTGATGGTAGATGCAAATCAACACCCCTTATCATGAATTTGGGTTTATGTTGAAAGACAAATCAATAAGACTGAGTGAACGCTTAATATTTCGATTATTCGGAATATTTCGTTAATTAAGGTGGTACCGCGCGTCAGCGTCCTTTACATAAGGAGGCTGGCGTTTTTTTAGTGAAAGGGATGAGAAAATGGAATTTTATTATGAAGTATTAAAAGCTCACATAACACCTGAAGCTTTAGGACAGTTGAATGAACATAAAATTATATTTGAAAGCGCAAGTCAACAACAATTAAAAGGCAGATACTCTATCGTAGCATTCGATTATTATGGCACCGTCAAATTAAATGATAATGAATTAATTATTAAGACTTTGAAAGAAGATAAAGTTATAACTACTGAGCCATATAATTATTTAAAAACATTCATCAATCAATTTGATTGTGTCATAAATGATGAAAAATTAAAGCAACTGCCATTTATTTCTGGCTTTATGGGAACATGTGGTTTTGATTTAGTGCGACATGAATTTCCAATTTTAAAACGAGTAGCTATTAAGAGTATGAAAACAATATCAGACGTGTCTTTCTACATGATAGAGGATGTATTTGTATTTGATCATTACAAGGATGAATTATACGTGATTGCTTCTAATCAATTTTCAAAAGCAAGTAATGCAGAATTAAAATTAAGAGTGAAGCATAGAATTCAAGCATTGTCTCAAATTAAAATTTACCAAGAGAATAATAAAATGGTGCCTAAGAGATCAGAGATAAAAGTAAATATTTCTGATAAACAATTTATCGATATTGTTACTCAAATGAAACAACGGATTACTGAGGGAGATATGTTTCAAGTTGTGCCCTCTAGAATATATAGCTACCAACATCATTTCGGAAAAAATAAAAACCAATTGAGTTATCAGCTTTATCAAAATTTAAAACGTAAGAACCCTAGTCCATATATGTATTACATGAACATGGAAAATGAGATTATAGTTGGAAGTTCACCAGAAAGCTTTGTAGCAGTGCATAACGGCGAAGTAATAACTAATCCAATTGCAGGAACGATTAGACGTGGCACTACCTCAGAGGTAGATGAACGCAATGCACACCAATTAATTACAGATGAGAAAGAAATAAGTGAACATAGTATGCTTGTGGATTTAGGTAGAAATGATATTCATAGAGTAAGTATTACGGGGACATCTGAAATATCAAAACTAATGGTGATTGAAAGATATGAACATGTCATGCATATCGTTAGTGAAGTAAAAGGAAAAATTAGAAAAGATATATCTCCAATGACTACTATAGCAAGTCTTTTACCAACTGGGACAGTATCGGGAGCACCTAAACTAAGAGCTATTCAACGCATATATGAATCCTATCAATATAAAAGAGGCGTATATAGCGGTGGCGTTGGTTATATCAATTGTAATCAAAATTTAGATTTTGCATTGGCAATACGAACCATGTTGATTGATGACGACACTGTTAATGTCGAGGCAGGCTGTGGTGTTGTGTACGATTCTATACCTGAAAAGGAACTTGAAGAAACACGACTTAAAGCAAAAAGCTTATTGGAGGTAACACCATGATATTAATTATAGATAATTACGATTCGTTTACGTATAACTTGGTTGATATAGTTAGTCAAATTGATGAAGTGATTATTAAATATCCAGATGATAAAGATGTATTGAACTATTTAGAGAAAATTGATGGGGTAATCATTTCTCCAGGTCCTGGTCATCCTTTAGATGGCGATGAATTGGTAAAAATTATCGATAAATATCATACTTTACCAATTTTAGGTATTTGTTTAGGTGCTCAAGCATTAACGTGCTACTACGGTGGCAAAGTTATTCAAGGAGAGAAAGTCATGCATGGAAAGGTAGATACACTTGAAGTTAAAAACGAGTCAGAACTCTATTTGACGATACCGCACCAATTCAAAATTATGAGATATCATTCACTTGTAAGTGAGATAAAATCTTTTCCTAAAAATTTAATCATTACGGGAAGTACATCAGATTCAATACAATCCTTCGAGGACAAACAACATCTTCATTTCGGTATACAGTATCATCCAGAATCATTTGCTACTGAGTTTGGTTCACAAATTATTAAAAACTTCATTCGTATTGTAAAAGAAAGGGTGAATTTGAGTGGGATTACTAAAACAATTGGATAATGACATAACTTTAACGCAATCAGAGACAACACAATTCATAACCTATCTAACTAATCCTGAAATTGATGTGGAAGACAAGGTCGACTTATTAACGCGATTTACGAAAAAGGAAATTAAACAACAAGAATTAACCTATGTCGTTAATAGTTTAATTCAAACCATGTATCCTAATCAACCAACATATGAAGGAAGTATGTGTGTATGCGGTACAGGAGGGGATAAGTCAAACAGTTTCAATATTTCTACAACAGTGTCTTTTGTAGTAGCAAGCGCTGGTATTCCAGTCATTAAACACGGAAATAGAAGTATAACATCCCATTCAGGAAGTACTGATTTGTTAAATCAATTGGGAATAAAGACGACAAAAGTTTCAGAAGTCCCATTACAAATTGAAGAACAGGGATTGGCATTTATTAGTGCAATTGAGTCTTATCCAATAATGAAATATATCCAACCTGTTAGAAAAATGATTTCTATACCGACTATTTTTAATATAGTTGGGCCACTTATCAATCCATTTAAATTGACCTATCAAGTGTTAGGAGTGTACGACCCAAGTCGATTGTACATGATAGCACAAACATTGAAAGATTTAGGGCGACGGAGAGCAATAGTGTTACATGGAGCAAATGGTATGGATGAAGCTACGCTTTCAGGAGACAATGAAGTTTATGAATTAAATGAAAATGGAGACATAACGCATTATTTTGTAAATGCTAAAGATTATGGTTTAAAGATTGCAAGTAATCAAGATTTAGAAGGAGGCAGTCCAAGAGAAAACAAAATGATTACATTAGATATTATAAGTGGAGATGATAAAACTTGTAGAAGGGATGTTGTTTTGTTAAATGCTGCACTTGCGTTATATGTTTCTGAAAAAGTAGATACGATAGCATCTGGAATAAGTTTAGCTACGTTCTTAATTGATAGTGGTAGAGCGATGGAACAATTTATGAGAATGAGAGGTGATATCTGTGACGATATTAAGTGAAATAGTGGATTATAAAGAGCAATTATTAAAAGACGGCTATTATCATGATAAATTACAAAATTTGAAAGAGGTTAAACATAAAAATAAATCACGATTAACGGATGCTTTAATTAATAATGACAATTTAACATTAATTGCTGAAATCAAATCGAAGAGTCCATCTGTACAAGCTTTTCAACAAACGAATATAATTAAACAAGTAATTGATTATGAACGTTATGGAGCAAATGCGATCTCCGTATTAACAGACGAACGTTATTTCGGTGGTAGCTTTGAAAGATTACAGCAAATATCCGAAACAACACAATTACCTGTTTTATGTAAAGATTTCATCATTGATTCGCTTCAAATTGATGTTGCACAAAAAGCAGGTGCTTCAATTATTTTACTCATTGTAAATATACTTACCGATGAAAAGTTACGACAACTCTATCAATATGCAAGTTCTAAGGGACTAGAAGTGTTAGTAGAGGTACATGATGGTATTGAATTACAACGTGCCTATCAATTAAATCCACAAATCATTGGGGTAAACAATCGTGATTTAAAATCATTCAACACCGATGTTAAACATACTAATCAAATACTTAAGTGTAAGAAAGAGAACTATTTATATATATCTGAAAGTGGAATTCATTCACAACAAGAGGTTAAGCAAATAGTAAAAAGTGGGATCGATGGCTTATTAGTTGGTGGAGCCTTAATGAATTGTAATGAGTTAGAACATTTTATACCCTCACTCAAATTAAAAAAGGTGAAACAATGATTTTAAAATTTTGCGGTATAAAAACTAAAGTAGAAGCATTAAGCATTCGACCACTCAATATAAACATGGTGGGATTTATACACTATCCCAAAAGTAAACGACATTTGGATATTGAGCAAATAAATAAACTATCAAGATTGTTGCCAGACGAAATAGATAGATTAGTCGTATTAGTTAATCCAACATTGCAATTAATAAAGAAAATTATTAATGCTACTAATATTAATGCTATCCAACTCCATGGTGAAGAGACGATTGATTTTATCAAACAATGTCGTTTAAATTTTAAGAATATTAAGATAATTAAAGCTTTACCAGCTACTCAAAATATAATAAATGATATCGATCAATTCAAAGAGCATGTTGACTTATTTATTATAGATACGCCATCAGAGCAATATGGTGGGACTGGACAATCTTTTGATTGGACATTGCTTAAGGGCTTAGATCAATCTATACCGTTTTTAATTGCTGGAGGTATTGACGTTGATAAGATAAAACAAATTGAAATGATGAAGTTGAATCATTTAGGTTATGACATTTCAAGCGGCATTGAAACGGATGGTATAAAAGACAAAAATAAAATGTTAACTGTGATACAACAAGTGAAGGGAGAATTATAATATGTATAATATACAAACTGAAGCAGATGAATTAGGTTTTTTCGGAGAATATGGTGGGAAATATGTTCCAGAGACATTAATGCCAGCAATTATTGAATTAAAACAAGCGTATAAGAAGGCTAAACAAGATCAATCATTTCAAGATGAATTAACTTATTATTTGAAAGAATATGTAGGTAGAGAAACCCCATTGACTTATGCAAAATCATATAGTGAAGCGTTGGGTGGAGCTCAAATATATTTAAAACGTGAGGATTTGAATCATACCGGCGCACATAAAATTAATAATGCGATAGGGCAAGCTTTATTGGCAAAACGTATGGGCAAAAATAAACTAGTTGCTGAAACGGGCGCGGGTCAGCATGGTGTAGCAAGTGCCACAGTAGCTGCGTTATTTGATATGGAATTAATCGTATTTATGGGAAGAGAAGATATCAAACGTCAACAGCTTAATGTATTTCGTATGGAATTATTAGGAGCTAAAGTTGAAGCAGTGGATGAAGGTCAAGGAACACTTTCTAATGCGGTAAACAAGGCATTACAGTATTGGGTAAGTCATGTTGCAGATACACACTATTTACTAGGTTCGGCATTAGGACCTGATCCTTTTCCAACGATGGTCAGAGATTTTCAAAGTGTTATAGGTCAAGAAATTAAAGAACAATTACTTCAAAAAACTGGTCGATTACCAGATGCAGTTGTTGCATGTATAGGCGGAGGGTCTAATGCAATAGGGACTTTTTATCCTTTTATTAAAGATAAGGTCAAATTATATGGTGTAGAGGCTGCAGGACAAGGGATTGATACTGCTAAGCACGCACTTGCAATTGGAAAAGGACGTCCGGGCGTACTTCATGGTTCAAAAATGTATTTAATTCAAGATGAATATGGACAAGTAGAATTAGCACACTCTATATCTGCAGGTTTAGATTATCCAGGTATAGGTCCTGAACATTCATATTATCACGATATTGGACGTGTGCAATATAAACATGCCACTGATACAGAAGCAATGGAGGTGCTCATCCGCTTCAGCAAAATGGAAGGAATCATACCTGCCATTGAAAGTGCACATGCACTTAGTTATGTTGAAAAGATAGCACCTAAAATGAATAAAGATGAAATTTTAGTAGTTACTATTTCAGGTCGCGGTGACAAGGATATGGAAACAATTAGACACTATATGCAAACAAGAGGTGAATCACATGACTAAATTATTTATTCCATACATTATGGGGAATAAGTCATTTATTAAAAATATGAAAATCTTAGATGAGAATGGTGCTGATATAATAGAAATTGGTATACCATTCTCTGACCCAGTAGCTGATGGTCCCATAATAATGGAAGCAGGCAACCGAGCTATCAAGCAAGGCGTTACCATTAATTACATTTTTAATGAATTATCCAAAAATAAAGATGAAATTAATTGCAAATATGTACTAATGACTTATTTCAATATCATTGTTTCTTATGGAGAAGAAGCTTTCTTTAAAGAATGTGAAAAAGTAGGTGTTTACGGGGTAATTATTCCGGATTTGCCTAACGAATTAACTCAAAAATTAAAGCATAAAATATCCAAATTTGATGTTAAAGTAATATCTCTCATATCAATGACTGCAAATGATGATCGTATAAAAGAAATCGTTAAGCATGCTGAAGGGTTTATATACACTGTAACTATGAATGCAACAACAGGCAAAAAATGGAACGTTTCATCCTCAATTAAAAGATAAATTAAAACATCTAAAAGCACATACGGATATACCTGTAGTTGCAGGTTTTGGCATCAGAACTAAAGAACATATAAAGGATTTAGCTACTTTTGCTGACGGCGTAGTCATTGGTAGTGAAATTGTAAAACGCTTTTGTCAAGATAATAACGAGGATACGATTCACTATTTGAAACAAGTAAGAGAAACGCTAGATACGCTTTAGGTATAAGATGTACCTTGGTGGATATGTAATTTATAAAGGAAGTTCACTAGAGATTAAGACGATGTTTGATGTCTTAATCTCTATTTATTTATTTTGCAAAATATTTCAAACTAATAAATGGTTTGTATTTTAGTTTTGTTAATATCTATTGTATACTTAATGAAACTGGATAAATAAATTTTTGGTTGAAGATAAAGATATTATTGAAAATTATAATTTAAATTTTGAACTAAAAAGTAGATAAAGATTCTTTGAAGTAGGAGCAATAAATAATGAAGTTTACAAATTTAACAGCTGCAGAGTTTGGCAATTATACAGATAAGATGTCATATAGTCATTTCACACAAATGACTGAAAACTATGAGATGAAAGTTGCAAATAAAACAGAAACTCACTTAGTTGGTATAAAAAATAAAGAAAATGAGGTTATTGCAGCCTGCATGTTGACAGCAGTACCAGTCATGAAATTTTTCAAGTACTTTTATTCTAACCGAGGACCTGTAATTGATTATGATAATAGAGAGCTTGTTCACTTTTTCTTTAATGAGTTAACAAAGTATTTAAAACAGCATAATTGTCTTTATGTTCGAGTTGACCCTTATTTACCATACCAATACTTAAATCATGATGGTGAAATTACAGGTAATGCTGGTAATGATTGGTTCTTTGATAAGATGAAGCATCTCGGATTTGAACATGAAGGCTTTAATAAAGGTTTTGATCCGATTAAACAAATCCGATATCATTCTGTTTTAGATTTAAAAAATAAAACATCTAAAGATATATTAAATGGAATGGATAGTCTACGTAAACGTAATACTAAAAAAGTTCAAAAAAATGGTGTGAAAGTTAAGTTCTTATCAGAAGAAGAACTTCCAATCTTCCGTTCATTTATGGAAGATACAACCGAAACGAAAGAATTCCAAGATAGAGATGATAGTTTCTATTATAATCGTTATAGACATTTCAAAGATCGCGTGCTTGTACCGCTAGCTTATATTAAGTTTGATGAGTACATCGAAGAATTACAAAATGAACGTGAAACTTTAAATAAAGATGTTAATAAAGCTTTAAAAGATATTAAAAAACGACCAGACAATAAAAAGGCATTTAATAAAAAAGAAAATCTTGAAAAACAATTATATGCCAATCAACAAAAATTAGACGAGGCTAAAAAATTACAAGCCAAACATGGTAATGAATTACCAATTTCAGCAGGTTTCTTCTTTATTAATCCATTTGAAGTTGTTTATTATGCAGGTGGAACTTCTAATAAATATAGACATTTTGCAGGCAGTTATGCTGTTCAATGGACAATGATTAACTATGCAATTGATCATGGTATTGATAGATACAATTTCTATGGTATTAGCGGTGATTTCAGTGAAGACGCTGAAGATGTTGGAGTCATTAAATTTAAAAAAGGTTTCAATGCAGACGTAATTGAGTATGTTGGAGACTTTGTGAAACCTATTAACAAACCTATGTATTCAGTGTATAAGACACTCAAAAAGATTAAAAAATAGATTTAATTAAGAGGGGAATAGACGAATATGAAATTTACAGAGTTAACAGTTAAAGAATTCGAAAACTTTGTACAAAACCCATCATTAGAAAGCCATTACTTCCAAATGAAAGAGAATATTCAAACACGTGAAAATGATGGCTTTGAAGTAGTGTTACTAGGTGTAAAAGATGAAAGCAATAAAGTACTAGCTGCTAGTCTTTTCTCTAAAATTCCGACCATGGGAAGCTATGTATATTACTCAAATCGAGGCCCAGTAATGGATTATTCTGATTTAGGCTTAGTTGATTTTTATTTACGTGAATTAGAAAAGTATTTACATCATCACCAATGCTTATACGTTAAAATTGATCCATATTGGATTTATCAAATTTATGATAAAGATATTAATCCACTTGAAGATAGAGAGAAAAATGATGCTGTAGTTAATTTATTTAAATCACATGGATATGAACACCATGGATTCACTACTAAATATGACACATCAAGTCAAGCAAGATGGATGGGTGTTAGCTTTCTAAAAGGGGAAACACCTGCATCATTAAGAAAACAATTTGATAGCCAACGTAAAAGAAATATTAATAAAGCGATAAACTACGGGGTGAAAGTAAGATTCCTTGGTAGAGATGAGTTTCATATATTCTTAGATTTATACCGTGAAACAGAAGCAAGAACAGGTTTTGTATCAAAAACAGACGAATATTTCTATAACTTCTTTGATACTTATGGAGATAAAGTGCTTGTTCCACTTGCATATATTGATTTAGATGAATACATAAAATCATTGCAAGACGCTTTAAATGATAAAGAAAACCGTCGTGATCAAATGATGGCAAAAGAAAATAAAAATGATAAACAACTTAGAAAAATTGCAGAATTAGATAAGCAAATTGAACACGATAAAAAAGAACTCTTACAAGCAAGCGAATTACGTCAGACAGATGGCCAAATTTTGAATTTGGCATCAGGAATTTTCTTTGCAAATTCATATGAAGTGAATTACTTCTCTGGAGGTTCATCTGAAAAATATAATAGTTATATGGGACCATATATGATGCATTGGCATATGATGAACTATTGCTTCGAACATGGATATGATCGATATAATTTTTATGGTTTATCTGGTGATTTTACAGAGAACAGTGAAGATTATGGTGTTTATCGCTTTAAAAGAGGATTTAATGTTTACATTGAAGAGCTAATCGGGGACTTCTATAAACCTATAAACAAGGTTAAATATTGGTTGTTTAATACACTTAATACAATTCGCAAAAAAGTAAAAAAATAAATTGATGTTATTAAAGGCTGTGACATGGTGGATGTCACAGCTTTTTTTTATCGTAACTCGTGATAGAGACAAGTTACAATACAGTGTAGGTAAATTCTAAGTTGATTTTCATGTTGCCCCCTACAATTTAATATTACCACACGTCTGATTTTTAGCAATAATATTACAAAACAAATTTATTTTGCTAAATTTAAAATATTTTCATTATTATTCTTTAGCAAATTTAGTTAAGACTAACAATTTATATAAATAGATACCAAGATTTATACGAAAAAGTTACGATTCATTCAAATGTAATAACTAAACCTAATATCTAAAATTGAGATTATTACATTTACTTAAGTCTATATAATAAGAATTCTTGATGGCTCGCTTTATGTAGATGATATTAATGATTGTTGTAGTACTTAATTAGTTAACAATTAGCTTTGACAAAGATTAAACACATTATCATAGGATTAATATCTCTAAACGTATAGACATATATAATCATGTGTATTTATGAGTTTTAAATTAATTAGCTTAGGATGAACAAATTATTTAAGCTAAATATTGTAAGATAACAATCAATCATACGTAACAATAATAAAACATGTTCAGAAATCGTCATGACAGCGTATTAATTTAAAGGTTTTATGTAGATAATTATTTGTGCTCCATTTTAGTTTACATAATATATATTATAGGAAGTTATAAATAGTAACTCAGGGGACCTATCTTGCTACCTACTATGTCTGATTTTATATATACATTTACTATCTATTCAGCAACAATTCATTTAAATATCTGGTTATATATAGTTATTTATGCTTAACTCTAAATATACTAATATATAAAGGAAATATATCAATATCGTGTTGGATATTGATTGAACAATTTGCTTTGATGGTCGTCAAATTGACTGTAAAATTACCGACCAACTTTTTAGTTTACATAATATAAGACATAAAATTATTTTTGCTTCAGCTAGACCAATTCGTGATTTATTACCTGTACTACCTAATAAATTTCATAAATTTGCACTTATTGGTGGTAATGGTTCCATTATCTCTATTAATGGTCGTATAAATACACTTGCAACTAATCAGTTTGAAACATTTAATGTGATAAAACATGTCATTAATCAATATAACTTGAATTACATTGTTAATGATGAATGGAATTATGCAGCACGTGTTGATGCTACAAATACAATTTATCAACGCCTAGATCCTCAACTATTAGCACAAAAATTAACTATTAATGAGATTACTTCACCTATTAAGACGATTTTATTGAACATAGATGAAAAAGACTTTGACGAAGTTGTAACATATATAGCTACCAATGCACCTAGTCTTTCACTAATTAATCATTCAAATGAACTTAATATTGATATTACAGCTAAATATATTAATAAATTTACTGCTATTGAGCATATACTCGGTAAATATCCTACGTATGTTGCATTCGGTAACGATCATAATGATATTGAAATGTTGCAACATGCTAAAGTTGGTTATTTTGTAAATAATGAATCAATGGATGCATCTATTTTAAAAAATAATAAAAATATCCGTTGTATTTATGCAAATACGGAAGCGCTATGTGTATCTTTAGATGAATTAAGCAAACATTACTAAAATAGCTACATTTATAATGAAATATAAACAACTTCTTATCGAAAATGATTATCAATTGCAAATATAATAATTTCATAGGAGGTTAATTATGAAAAATTCATTTAAATTTATAGCTATACTTTTCACAATAGTTTTATTATTATCTGCGTGCGGTAAGGATTCAACTTCTAAATCGTCGTCATCTTTAAAGGATACGATTACAGTTGAGAATACATATGAGTTTAAAGATAAGAATAATACACATACTAAAGGAAAAATGAAAACTGAGAAAGTTAAGGTACCAGTAAATCCAGATAGAGTGGCTGTAATAGATTATAGTGCATTAGAAATTATGAAACAGATGGGATTGGAAGATAGGATTGTGGCAATTGCGAAAGGTAAAGGTGCTACTTTCTTACCTTCTTCCCTTTCAGAATTTTAAAATGATAAGTATACTAATTTAGGTAACCCTGGACAACCTAATTATGATAATTTAGCTAAAGCTAAACCCGAAGTTATCTTCACATCATTTAGACAAGCACATACTAAAACGCTAGATGAAATAAAAAAAGCTGACCCTAACGCTAAAATATTATTTGTAAGTCTTGATAATAATCGTTATATTGATTCCATTAAAGAAAATACGACATTGTTTGGGAAAATATTCAAACAACAAAACAAAGCTAAAATGCTTAATGAGAAACTAAGTAAAAAAGTTGCTGAAACTAAAAAGTTATTAATGACGATACGGTCTTGTTTTTAAATGTGGATGATAAAGGTGTTAAAGCATTTGGACCTACTGGTCGTTTCGGAGGGTTCTTAAATAAAGATTTAGGATTAAAACATGCTGACACAGCCATGAAAGCCAATTCTGCTGGGAATTCTATTACTTATGAGTATTTAAACAAAGTAAACCCAGATAAACTATTTGTAATTGATCGTACTCAAAAAGGAAATGATAAGTCGTTACCTTCTGCATTAAATAACGACCTTATAAAAATTTTAAAAGCTATTAAGAACAAACAAGTATATCAATTTGAATCTAACGCATGGTATTTTTCTGAGGGTGGAATTGAAACTACCATTGAGCAATTAGACAAAATTGAAAAAGCTTTTAAAAATAATTAGTGAAACGCTTTTTTATTATCTTCTACGACGACGGATTGTTTCGTCATCATCTTCATATTTACGAATTTCTTTTTCTAGTTGTTTCTTTTTACGTTCACGACGCCAATTTCTAGTGAAATACCATAATAAAAAGCTGATAATTAAACTGATAATGGCTAGAAAAGCAGCATATCCTAGTAATGGTTGAAATGAGATATCATAAAAATTAGGAATAAAAAATGCTAAGATAGCTAACGCAACAAATGTAATTACTGCGGATACAAACCATTTCTTAAGTACTAAAGCACAGAAGACAGTTAAAATTATCGTTGCAACTATTGTAATCCATAAATAGTTGGGCATATCAAAAATAGTCATGTATATCTCCTATCATAATAAAAATCTTTCTTTTAAATACTATACAATAATATGAAATTAAATTATACCCCTTTGCCTATAAGCATAACTCGGTCTTGAGGCTTAATAATGAGTTTGAAAATGATATTGTGTATAATGATTGTGAAATGATTTTTAAGGGAGTGGAATTTATGACGTCAGGTTTACCATTTAGAAAAGATGTTCCAGAACTAGAAAAATGGAATTTAAATGATTTGTTTGATAGTGATGAACAATTTTTTGACGCTTTAGATAATGTACTAAATCAATCGAAGTCGTTTAATCAACAATATAAAGGGAAAATTTCAGATGCTAAGATGATAAAAAAAGTATTATCAGAATTTGAAAATATTCTTATTCAACTTGATCGTCTTGGTAATTATGCGGAACTAAGACTAAGCGTTGATACTGCTAATACTGATGCACAAACATTAAGCGCAAAGTTATCGACAAATTATGGTAAGATTTCAAGTCAGTTATCCTTTGTAGAATCTGAAATATTAATGTTACCTGAAGAGATTATTAAAGAAGCAATAGAAGAATCTGATGTGCCTCACTACTTAGAGAAATTAATTGAAAGTAAGCCATATCAATTGTCACCTGAAGTGGAACAAGTAATGGCGAGTTTATCGCCTACTTTTCAAAGTGCATATGAATTATACGGCACAACGAAAATGCTTGATATTGCCTTCGAATCATTTGAACATAACAATGTGACATACCCTATGGATTACGCAACATTTGAAAATGAATACGAGGATAATGCTGATCCAGAATTTAGACAAAAAAGTTTTAAAAGCTTTAGTGATGCTCTGAAAAAATATCAACATACTACTGCTGCGACTTACAATCAACATGTGCAACAAGAAAAAATTGAGGCTGACTTAAGAGGATATGATTCTGTCATAGACTATTTATTACACGATCAAGAAGTTACACGAGAAATGTATGACAGACAAATCGACGTAATTATGAGTAATTTAGCACCTGTAATGCAAAAATACGCTAAATTATTACAACGTATACACGGTTTAGATAAAATGCGCTTTGAGGATTTAAAGGTTTCTGTTGATCCAAGCTATGAACCTGAAATATCAATCGAAGATTCTAAACAATATATTCATGGTGCTTTAAATGTACTGGGCGAAGATTATATACAAATGGTTGAGCAAGCATATAGTGATCGTTGGATAGATTTTGCACAAAATAAAGGAAAAGACACAGGTGCTTACTGTGCTAGCCCTTATTATACACATTCATATGTATTTATTTCATGGACTGGAAAGATGACTGAAACGTTTGTACTAGCACACGAATTGGGACATGCAGGTCATTTTACATTGGCACAACAACATCAAAATTTATTAGATTCTGAAGCTTCAATGTACTTTGTAGAAGCACCATCTACCATGAATGAAATGTTAATGGCAAATTATCTATTCAGTAACAGTGAAGATCCTAAATTTAAACGTTGGGTAATTGGATCTATTTTATCACGCACATATTATCATAATATGGTAACACACTTGTTAGAAGCTGCTTACCAACGTGAAGTATATCGCAAAGTTGATAATGGTGAGTCACTCACAGCACCTGTGCTTAATAAGATTATGAGAGACGTTTATGAACAATTCTTTGGTGATGCTGTTGAATTAACAGATGGAACTGAATTAACTTGGATGCGTCAACCCCACTACTATATGGGATTATACTCATACACTTACTCTGCTGGATTAACAATTGGTACGGTTGTTTCACAAAAAATTAAACAAGAAGGCCAACCAGCTGTAGATGCATGGCTTGAGACATTAAAAGCGGGTGGAAGTCTATCTCCTATTGAATTAGCAAAAATTGCAGGTGTTGATATCACTACAGATGCACCACTTAAAGCTACTATTAAATATATCTCTGATTTAGTTAATGAAGCTGAACAATTAACAAATGAAATTGACAACAAGGCTAATTAAATTATATATATTTTGATTAATAGTAAAACCCTGATAATAACTGATTTAATCAGTCTTATCAGGGTTTAATTGTTTGATTTTGGGTTATTTAGGATTTGATACTATATTATTTTTCATAATGTTCACCAGTATAGAAATAATAAACGCTCTCTGCAATATTTCTAACATGGTCTCCGACTCTTTCAAGATTTCGTGCAGCTAAATGTGCTTGGCCAGCAACAAAAGGGTCATTATCTATTAAATATGTTGTGTTAACTATATTTGCATAAAGATCATCAATATCTTTATCACGCTCAATAATTTCTTTGATTAACGTTATATCCTCTTGTTTCGTAGCTGTATTAAGATCTTGCAACATTAGCATTGCTAATTTCCCCATCGTTTTTAATCGAGTCAATACATAGTGATCTGTAATCTTTACTCGAAGACGAATATGCGCTATATGTGCTGCGTTATCTCCCATGCGTTCAAAGTCTGTGGAAATTTTTAAAGCTGCCATCATCATTCTTAAATCCGTAGCAATTGGCTGTTGCTTTGTAATTAACATAATAACTTTTTCATTAATATCATAATCTAAGTTATTGATTATTTTATCATTCTCAATGACTTGTCTTGCAAAATTTTTATCCTCTTCACTTAACGACACTAATGCATGTTCGAGATTAAAATAAACACGAAGACCAAGGTGACGAATATCCTTAATTAATTCACCTAATTGACCTTCGTATTTATGTCTAATAATGGTCATCATTATAGAATATTAACCAAAACGTCCTGAGATGTAGTCTTCTGTTTGTTTATCAGAAGGATTAGAGAAGATTTTATCAGTGTCGTCGTATTCGTTAACATAACCATTAAGGAAGAATGCTGTTTTATCAGATACACGTGCAGCTTGTTGCATGTTGTGTGTAACCATAATAATAGAGTAATTTTCTTTTAATTCTTGAACAAGTTCTTCAACTCTTAATGTAGAGATTGGGTCTAAAGCTGATGTAGGCTCGTCCATTAAAATAACATCTGGTTCAATAGCTAAACATCTAGCAATACAAACACGTTGTTGTTGCCCACCAGATAAACCGTAAGCGTTTGTGTGTAATCTATCTTTTAATTCATCCCAAATTGCCGCGCCACGTAATGATTTTTCTACGATTTCATCTAATAATTTTTTATCTTTAATACCGTGAGTTTTAGGACCATAAGTGATATTATCGTAAATTGATTTTGGGAATGGGTTTGGTTGTTGGAATACCATACCTACATTTGTTCTTAATTTTTCTTTAGAATAGTTTTCATCAAAAATATTTTGGTCACGGTATAGAATTTTACCAGCAGTTTTTACTGAAGGTACTAATTCTACCATACGATTTAATGTTTTAATATAAGTTGATTTACCACAACCAGATGGTCCAATAATAGCAGTTACATTATTTTCTAAAATATCTAAATTAATGTTTTGTAGCGCATGTGTATCTCCGTACCATAAATCTAAGTTTTGTGTTGAATAAACTACTTTTTTATTGCTATCTGATTCTTTATTGTGTTTAACTTCATTAGATGAAACTACTGTTGAAATTGATTCTTGAGATTGATCAGTATGTTTTGCTAACTCTTTATCTTTAATATTTGTATTTGCCATAATTAAAACTCCTTTATATCTGTAAGATTGAAACGATAGTTATGCTCTATTAAAAACATGATATTATCGATTCAACCTTCACTCCCTAAATTATGTTGTATTTGATTGGATTAATATTTTCTAGAGAACTTGTTACGTAAGAAAATGGCTATTGCGTTCATTAGTAATAAGATTACAAGTAATATAATAATTGCTGCTGATGCAACATTTTGGAATTCAGCTTGAGGCATTTTAGCCCAAGTGTAAATTTGAGTTGGTAATGCTGTGAACATAGACATAATGCTTGTTGGTGTTGCTAATAGAATAGTTGGTATACCAATTAAGATTAATGGTGCTGTTTCTCCTAATGCGCGTGATAGTGATAAGATGAATCCAGTCAAAATACCAGGTAAAGCAGCCGGTAATACGACACGACGAATAGTTTGCCATTTATTTGCACCTAAGCCATAAGAAGCTTCGCGAACAGAATTAGGAACTGCTCTGATTGCCTCCTGACTTGATACGATAATAATCGGTAGAATTAACAATGACATTGTTAAAGCGGCAGCAATAACGCTATTTCCTAATGCTAATGCTTGAATACCGCCACCACGAACGAATAATGTTAATCCAAGTAAACCGAATACGATAGAAGGTACACCAGCTAAGTTAGAAATACTAATTTTAACGAAACTAGTAAAGAAATTGTCTTTAGCGTATTCTTCTAAATAAATCGCTGTACCTACACCAAGAACGATAGAGATTGGAATAATACTTATCATTAACCAAATTGTCCCTGCTAACGCACCTTTAATACCTGCTTGTGAAGGTGTAGAAGAAGAGAAATTTGTAAAGAAATCTGGTGTAAGATAGCCAACACCTTTAACAAATGTTTGTATCAATAATGCTGCAAGTACTAATAAAGCTATTACAATACATGTAAAGAATAACCATTTATTTAATTTATTTGTTTTATCACGACTTGAGATATTTTTTTCTACTTTGTTTTGGTCAATTAGTGTTTTAGCTTTAGGATTTGTAGTAGCTGTCATATTAATACTCCTCTCTGAAGCGTTTCGAAATCCAATAAGAAATTAAGTTCATTATCAATGTGAAAATAAATAATGTGAAACCTACTGCATAAATACTGTAGTACATATCAGAACCGAATGTAGCATCTCCAGTTGCAACTTCAACAATATAACCAGTCATAGTTTGAATTGAATTCGTTAAGTTTAATGAAGCTGTTGGTGAACTACCTGCAGCTAATGAAACAATCATAGTTTCACCGATCGCTCTTGAAATACCTAATACGATTGAAGCTACAACACCTGAAGCTGCGGCTGGTAATACTACTTTAGTAGCAACTTCAAATTTTGTTGAACCTAAACCATAAGCACCCTCACGAATTTTGTTTGGAACAGATGCCATTGCATCTTCACTCATACTTGTAATTACTGGAACAATCATGATACCTACTACAATTCCTGGACTGACAGAATTGAAACTATCAAGTGCTGGAATTATTGTTCTTAGTACAGGTGTTACAAAAGTTAAAGCAAAGAAACCAAATACAATTGTTGGAATACCTGCTAAAATTTCAAGAATTGGTTTAATAATACGTCTTGCTTTGTCACTTGCGTATTCACTTAAGTAAATTGCAGCACCTAATCCAATTGGAACTGCGACGATAGTTGCAATTACTGTAATTTTCAACGTACCAATAACTAAAGCCCAAATACCATATTTAGGATCAGAACCAGTTGGGTTCCAGTCTTTAGTGAATAAAAATTCAACAATAGATACGCGTGTGAAGAATGTTATTGTCTCAGTTATCAAAGTGAAAAGAATACCAATTGTAGTTAAAATTGAGATTGCAGCTATAATTCCTAAAATAATAGGTACGATTTTATCACTGAAACCGCCCTTTTTAGCGTTATTTTTAGCTATCAAGTCTCTAACATTAGTTTCCGATGCCATATATAACCCTCTCTTTTTCTCCCAATAAATATAAAAAAGCGCTAGAAATTATCAGGTAAACAATGAGTTCAAATTAACCTAAAACATTTTAACAATCACCCATATATTCGAGAACAAGGTAGCAGAGTTGCTACCTTGTAATACCCCTTGAATAATTCCCAGCCCTTTGATATTAATAATGATTATTATTTATCTGATTTTTTATCGTATTTTTTTAATTCTTTAAGTTCATCTTTGTAAGTTTTTTCTGGAGAAGCTACATAACCAGCATCTTCAGCAGATTTACCTTTGTCTTCTAATGTGAATTTGATGAATTCTTTCATAACATCATTATCTTTTAATGATTTTTCTTTAACATATAAGAATAATGGTCTACTTAAAGCATATGAACCGTCTTTGATTGTTTTCTTAGTTGGTTCAGTTGTTTTACCTTTATCGTCTTTGATTTTAACTTCTTTTAATTTATCTTTGTTTTGTTCGTAGAAGTTATAACCGAAGTAACCGATACCCTCTTTGTTTTTCTCTACTGATTGAACAATTACGTTAGTGTCTCCGTTTTTCTCTGCTTTGATATCTTCTTTATTCATTACTTCTTCTTCAAAGAAATCATAAGTACCGTGACTTGAGTTTGGAGAGAAAGCTTTGATTTTTTTGTCAGGCCAGCTAGAGTTTACATCTTTCCAAGTTTTAGCTTCGCCGTTGTAGATTTTTTTCAATTGATCTTTAGATAATTCTTTAACAAAGTCGTTGTCTTTGTTAACTGCAACAGTTACACCATCTTGTGCAATTTTTAATTCTTTATATTTAATGTCTTTGTCTTCTAATTTTTGTTTTTCTTCATCTTTAATAGGTCTAGAAGCTTGTGAGAAATCAGTTTCGCCAGCGATGAATTTTTCAAAACCAGCACCAGTACCTGCTTGACCAGATGAAATAGTAGCGTTTGGATGATCTTTAGCCCATTTTTCGTTTAATTTCTCAACGATAGGAGCTACTGTTGATGAACCTTCACCTTTTGCTTCACCTTTAAGGTCTTTGCCATCTCCTGAACCACTTCCACTGCTATCTCCACCGCCACATGCGCCTAATAATACTGAAGCGCCTAAAACAGTTGTACCAACTAATTGCCATTTTTTCATTAAAATATCCTCCTAATAGATAACCCAAAATGTTATATGTATTTCTTACAATGCTTATGATACATGCCTTTTATTAATATAAAATAGTTTAAATGTAAAGTTTTCGTTAAGATTGCAGGAAAAACAATATTTTTCATAAAAATTATCTATAAAAAAGACGGGAGTGATACAGCATTCATAATGAAATGCTGTATCACTCCCGTAAAGGTGACTGAAAGCGTAAAATATATTGTTAGTGTTGTATTTTACTTTGAATAAGTAATATGACTTTAAATTAATTTTTAACGTTATTATTTTGTACTAATAAAACAACTATTTTAATAGAAGGAAAATGTTTATATTTATGATTATTTATCTTCTACTCGACTCCAACCCTTTTTGGTTAAAGAGATCTTGCCTGTTTCAATATTAATAATTTTATGTTTGTATAAATGACCTATTGCGCGTTTAAAAGAGCCTTTACTCATATTGAACACCTCTTTAATTGCTTCTGGGCTTGATTTATCCCAAAAAGGTAATTCACCTTCATATTCTACTAATAAATCAAATATTACTTGACCATCATCATCAAGACGTTCATGAGCTAAAGGTAAAAATGAACCATTGAGTTCGCCTTTGTCATTATGACCAATAACACGTACTTCTACTTCTTCACCTAATCGGGGTTCTTCTTTACGCTCTGATTCATGCACAAAGATTTTATGGCCTTCCTTCGATAATAAGAAACTACCAATTCTTAATAGTCGATATGGTCTAGCTTTAATCAGTTCATTCTGTTTTTCATCATCATATACAGGTGTAAACATTTTTTCTACAATTGTTTCACTAGCAAGACGAGCAAACATTTGATTTTCTCTATCTATACGTAATGTTACTAATACATAATCTCCAGTTTGTGGCCATAGTGATTTTACTTTTGGTAAATCTTCCCATGGGATTAGCACTTCTCTTGGTAAACCTACATCTACACGTGCACCATCTCGGTCTGTTTTTAACACTTTTGCAAAATCATATTTATCTTTTGTAATGTCAGGCATGTTTTGAGTAGCAAATAATTCGCCTGAGCGATTTGGATATATGAAGAAACTATATTCTTCACCTGTTTCTAATTCATCTTCATCATTGATTTCTGATTGATTTAATTTTACTTGTTCACCATTAGGACCTTTTAAAAGGTATGTAGAACCTTCTAAGCCAATGACTTCTAAAAATTCAATTGAACCAACAATATCTTTATCTAATGCCATAATATTCTCCTTCGAGGGTTTGTATTCTTCATTATTATAACATGCATACTAAAAACTATCATTCACGTGTTTAGATTTGCATTAGGTCGAAACTATATAAAGAATATGATATAATTTTTCCGTTAGATAAACGATAAATAAAGGAGTAAAAGCATGCTACAAGTAACTGATGTAAGTTTACGTTTTGGCGATCGTAAACTATTTGAAGATGTAAATATTAAGTTTACTGAAGGAAATTGTTATGGGCTTATCGGGGCTAATGGTGCTGGTAAATCAACGTTTTTAAAAATTTTATCAGGAGAAATTGATTCTCAAACAGGACATGTTTCAATGGGTAAAGATGAACGTTTAGCTGTTTTGAAACAAGATCACTTCGCCTATGAAGAAGAACGAGTATTAGATGTTGTTATCAAAGGACACGAACGCTTATATGAAGTCATGAAAGAAAAAGATGAAATTTATATGAAACCTGATTTCAGTGATGAGGATGGTATACGTGCCGCTGAACTAGAAGGTGAATTCGCCGAAATGAATGGTTGGAACGCAGAGGCTGACGCTGCTTCTTTACTCTCAGGTTTAGGCATATCTGCTGATTTACATGATAAGCAAATGTCAGAATTGGAAAATAATCAAAAAGTGAAAGTCTTATTAGCTCAAAGTTTATTTGGTGAGCCTGATGTACTTTTACTCGATGAGCCTACCAATGGTTTAGATATTCCTGCCATTAGTTGGTTAGAGGATTTCTTAATTAACTTCGATAATACTGTCATCGTGGTATCTCATGACCGTCACTTTTTAAACAACGTATGTACACATATTGCTGATTTAGATTTCGGTAAGATTAAATTATATGTAGGTAACTATGATTTCTGGTATCAATCTAGTCAATTAGCTCAAAAAATGGCTCAAGAACAAAATAAGAAAAAAGAAGAAAAAATTAAAGAGTTACAAGACTTTATTGCACGTTTCTCAGCTAATGCCTCTAAATCTAAACAGGCAACAAGTCGTAAGAAACAATTAGAAAAAATTGAATTAGATGATATACAACCATCTTCAAGACGATATCCATATGTTAAATTCACACCAGAACGTGAAATCGGTAATGATTTATTGACTGTTCAAGGACTTTCTAAAACAATTGATGGTGAAAAAGTACTTGATAACATTTCATTCACTATGAATCCTAATGATAAAGCAATTTTGATTGGAGATAGTGAAATTGCAAAAACTACATTATTGAAAATTTTATCTGGTGAAATGGAGCCTGATGAAGGTACATTTAAATGGGGTGTAACGACTTCATTAAGTTACTTCCCTAAAGATAACTCAGAGTTCTTTGAAGGCGTAGACATGAATTTAGTAGATTGGTTACGTCAATATGCACCTGAAGATGAACAAACAGAAACTTTCTTACGTGGTTTCTTAGGACGAATGTTATTTAGTGGTGAAGAAGTTAAAAAGAAAGCTAGTGTACTTTCTGGTGGTGAAAAAGTTCGCTGTATGTTAAGTAAAATGATGCTATCAAGTGCCAATGTTTTACTATTAGACGAACCTACTAACCATCTTGACTTAGAAAGTATTACAGCAGTAAATGATGGATTAGCTTCTTTCAAAGGATCAATCATCTTTACATCTTATGACTTTGAATTTATCAATACTATTGCAAATCGTGTGATTGATCTAAATCAATCAGGTGGTTTATCTAAAGAAGTTCCTTATGAAGAATATTTACAAGAGATTGGCGTATTACAAAAATAATCTATAAATACATACGCACTTCCCTATTACTAAATTGGGGAGTGCGTATTTTACTATCTTATTACCCATTTCATAAACCTTTACTTACATATGGTAAAAATACTTTCTGATTTTTCAGTCTATTTCAAAAAATCACAATTATCGGTTTACAGACACAATTGCCATATGTATAATATAAAACATAGCAATTGAATAAGAAATTGATGAGGCGCATCAATCATCAGTATATATTAGATAAACTGTCTGCAACAGCTAATATAGAAAGGGTGCGATGCCGAAATGAATCATAATCGCAGCTATGATTTGTTGGACTTTGTGGTTAAGAGCTGAAAGTTTGTCATTATTATTTAATAATGGAGTGCATCACTTGTATATAAATCACGAACAAGTTCGCACTTCCGAACTTGTTCTTTTTTATAGCGTGTGCCTCCCTATATTTTAGGAGGTAAAGTTTTGAAGCGAAGTGTTTTGAAGTTCGGTGGTTCATCCGTCGCTGATTTTATAAAGATAAAAAATATTGCAGAAATGCTTAAGAACCGTGTGGATGACGGTGAACAATTAATTGTAGTTGTTAGTGCTATGGGTAAAACAACAGATCAATTAATGGATAATGTATCAAATCTTACTGCTACACCTAAAGATGAGGAACTCGCCCTACTTTTAACGACCGGTGAACAACAGACGGTATCATATTTATCCATGGTGTTAAATGATATCGGTGTTAATGCTAGAGCAATGACTGGTTATCAAGCAGGTATTAAAACGATTGGCCATCATTTAAAAAGCAGAATTGCTGAAATCAATCCAGAAACATTTGATAAAGCATTCACCGACAAAGATGTGTTAGTCGTTGCTGGTTTCCAAGGTATTAATGATGCATTTGAACTTACAACGTTAGGACGTGGAGGATCAGATACAACGGCAGTTGCAATTGCTGCAAGTAATCAAATTCCATGTGAAATATATACTGACGTTGATGGCGTTTATGCCACTGACCCTCGAATATTAAGTAAGGCAAAACGTTTAGATTATGTTTCTTATGAAGAAATGATGGAAATGAGTGCATTAGGTGCAGGCGTTCTTGAAACTCGAAGCGTAGAACTTGCTAAGAACTATGATATCCCATTGTATCTCGGTAGAACTTTATCAAATGAGAAAGGAACATGGATTATGTCAAGAACAGACTTATTAGAGAAAAAAGCTGTAACAGGTGTAGCATTAGATAAGCATATGATGCACGTTACAATTAGTTATCCCCTACCTGATAATCGTCTTTTAACGCAATTGTTCACAGCATTAGAAGAAGGTTCAGTAAATGTGGATATGATATCCCAAATAGTTAACGTTGAAGGATTGCAGCTATCATTTTCTATTAAAGATAGTGATGTACAACAAATTTCAACTATTTTGAGTAACCTTTCTTCTTCATTTAACGCATTGGATTATAAAATTAATGAAGAATACGTTAAAATTTCGCTTATTGGTTCGGGTATGAGAGATATATCGGGCGTTGCATCAAAGGCTTTCATTACTTTAATTAATGCAAATATCCCATTCTATCAAACTACAACATCTGAAATTAGTATTTCTTATGTGATAGATGCTGATAATGGGGAAAAAGCGGTTGAAGTATTATACAATGCATTTGATATTTAAACATCAACATGCTACTTATAAATAATTTTTTTAAAATTCAAACAAATGATATTGGAGTGACTTTTATGACAAGATTAGCAGTAGTCGGAGCAACAGGTTTAGTTGGAACAAAAATGTTAGAAACAATTGATCGCAAAAACATCAAGTTCGATGAGTTAGTATTATTCTCATCAGCTAGATCAGCAGGAAAAGAAGTTCAATTTCAAGGCCAAACGTATGTTGTACAAGAATTAACAGAAGAAGCAGCAAGTGAAAAATTTGACTACGTTCTAATGAGTGCCGGTGGTGGCACAAGTGCACAATTCGCCCCAATCTTTGAAAAGGCAGGTGCAATTGTCATCGATAACTCTAGTCAATGGCGCATGACTGAAGATATTGACTTAATTGTACCTGAAGTAAATCAACCTGAATTTAAGCGCGGCATTATTGCCAACCCTAACTGTTCTACAATTCAATCAGTAGTACCATTAAAAGTATTACAAGATCAATTTGGTTTAAAACGTGTTGCATATACAACTTATCAAGCTGTTTCAGGTTCAGGTATTAAAGGTAAAAGAGATTTAGCTGAAGGTGCAAATGGTAAAGAACCAGAAGCGTATCCTCACCCTATTTATAATAATGTATTACCACATATTGATGTATTCTTAGAGGATGGATATACAAAAGAAGAACAAAAAATGATTGATGAAACACGCAAGATTTTACATGAGCCTGAATTAAAAGTAACTGCAACATGTGCACGTGTTCCAGTACAAGATAGTCATAGTGTTGAAATTGACGTTACTTTAGATAAGGAAGCAACTGTACAGGAAATTAAAGATTTATTTGATAAAGACGAACGTGTTGTATTAGTTGATAATCCTGAAAAAAATGAATATCCTCAGGCACTTAACTCTACTGGTAGAGATGAAGTATTTGTAGGCCGTATCCGTAGAGATGACTCATTAGATAATACATTCCACGTTTGGTGCACATCTGACAATTTATTGAAAGGTGCAGCATTGAATGCAGTACAAGTATTAGAGCAAGTAATCAATTTAAAAGGAGCTAGATAATATGCCACATTTATTCGAAGGTGTGGGAGTAGCACTTGCTACCCCATTCACAAATAATGAAGTTGATTATAATGCATTAGAGAGACATGTAGATTTCCTATTAAACAATGGTGTAAAAGCAATTATTGTTAATGGAACTACAGCTGAGAGCTCTACTTTAACTGAAGAAGAAAAAGAACAAGTATTGGAGTCAGTTATAAAGCAAGTTAATCATCGTGTGACTATTATTGCAGGTACAGGTACGAATAATACTGCCAAATCAATTCAAGCATCTCAACGCGCTAAAGCACTTGGTGCAGATGCAATTATGTTAATTACCCCCTACTACAATAAAACAAATCAACGTGGCTTAGTTAAACACTTCGAAACGATTGCGAATGAAGTTGAATTGCCAGTTGTACTATATAATGTACCTTCTCGTACAAATATGACAATTGAACCAGAGACAGTTGAAACATTAAGTCATAACCAATATATTGTTGCAATCAAAGATGCCACAAATGACTTTGAATATTATGAAGACGTTAAAAGTCGTATCAATCAAGAAGAATTCGCTTTATATAGTGGTAATGATGATAATGTTGTCGAATTTTATCAAAGAGGTGGCAATGGTGTTATCTCAGTTATTGCAAATGCAATTCCTAAAGAATTCCAAGCTTTATATGATGCTAAACAAAGTGGACAAGATATTTCAAACGATTTCGAACCAATTAGTAAATTATTAGATGCCCTTTCTGTAGATGTTAATCCTATTCCAATTAAAGCGTTAACAAGTCATTTAGGTTTTGGTAATTATGAATTGCGTTTACCACTTCTTCCGTTAGAAGATGCAGATGCCAAAGTCTTAATCAATGCATTTGAACAGTTTAAAGCAGGTGAACTTTAATGAAAATTTTACTTATTGGTTACGGTGCAATGAATCAAAGAGTAGCTCGCTTAGCAGAGGAAAAAGGTCATGAAATTATAGGTGTTATTGAACCTCGAAAAAATGAGACAACACCATATACACACTATGATCACATTGCTGATGCACAAAATGAAGCGGATGTAGCGATTGATTTTTCAAATCCTAATCTATTGTTACCACTTCTTGAAGAAGAGTTTCAATTACCTTTAGTTATAGCTACTACAGGTGAAAAAGAAAAATTAGTTGAAAAGTTAAATGAATTAAGCCATAACATGCCCATATTCTTTAGTGCAAATATGAGTTATGGTGTACATGCTTTAACTAAAATATTAGAAGCAGCTGTACCACTTCTTCAAGATTATGATATCGAGTTGACTGAAGCACATCATAATAAAAAAGTAGATGCTCCTAGTGGTACATTAGTAAAAATATATGATGTTATTAAAGACTTACGCCAAAATATCACACCAGTTTATGATCGACATGAACATACAGAACAACGCACTAAAGATGAAGTTGGCATTCACTCTATTCGTGGTGGGACTATTGTAGGTGAACATGATGTATTATTTGCAGGAACAGATGAAACCATTACAATCTCACATAAAGCACAGTCTAAAGATATTTTTGCAAATGGAGCAATCACTGCTGCTGAAAAATTAATAAACCAATCTAGCGGTTATTACACGTTTGACAACTTATAAGATATAAAATCTAGAAAATATTAAGGAGAGACTTAAATTATGGTACAACATTTATCAGCTGAGGAAATTATTCAATATATTAGTGACGCCAAAAAATCTACACCATTAAAAGTATATGTTAATGGTAATTTTGATGGTGTTACCTTCCCTGATTCTTTTAAAGTATTTGGTTCCGACAATTCTAAAGTAATCTTTTGTGAAGCCGATGATTGGAAACCATTCTATGAATCAAATCAAAATACAATTACTGAGTTAGAAATTGAAATGGATCGTCGTAATTCAGCAATTCCACTTAAAGACTTAACAAACACAAATGCGCGTATTGAACCAGGTGCATTTATACGTGAACAAGCTATTATTGAAGACGGTGCTGTCGTTATGATGGGCGCAACAATCAACATTGGTGCTGTAGTTGGTGAAGGAACTATGATTGATATGAATGCTACATTAGGCGGTCGTGCGACAACTGGTAAGAATGTGCATGTAGGTGCTGGCGCAGTTCTAGCTGGCGTAATTGAGCCTCCTAGTGCTTCACCAGTAGTCATAGATGATAATGTATTAATTGGTGCTAATGCAGTCATTTTAGAAGGTGTTCATGTTGGCGAAGGCGCGATTGTCGCTGCAGGTGCTATTGTTACTCAAGATGTTCCAGCTGGTGCAGTCGTAGCTGGTACCCCTGCTAAAGTGATTAAACAAACTTCGGAAGTAGAAGACTCTAAACGTGAAATTGTTTCAGCATTAAGAAAATTAAATGACTAATGATATGAGTATTTGATGAGTGGTAATGACAAAAGACTATTTTATAGCTGTATTGCATAATCACAATGGCCTTATTGAACTGAGAAGGCGCTTAACTGAGCCCTTCTCAGTTTTAGTTATTCTTATGAAGAGTGGATTTGGCATAATAAAGCGTATTTATTTAGAATTTTTACCAATAGACCCAAGCAGTGGACAAATAATCCATGCGACTCTATTTCAAAATTAAGACTATTTTAAATTAATATCACCTCATACATAAAAAGATGAAATAAGTTACAATATTAATAAGACAAATTAAGTTAATAAAGGAATGATATGATGAGTGAATTAGAGTTTGTAACTAAACATAGAAGACATTTACATCAACATCCAGAATTAAGTTTACATGAATTCGAGACGACAAAATACATCACACAGTTTTTAGACGAATTAGGAGTGTCATATGAGCGCCCTCTTGAAACTGGTGCAATAGCATACTTAAACGGTAATAGTGATCATACCATTGCATTTCGTGCGGATATCGATGCGTTACCAATTTTTGAAGAAAATGATGTCGATTATCGAAGTCAAACGGATAATGTAATGCATGCATGTGGTCACGACGGACATACAACGGCATTAATGTTATTTGTTAAACGCTGCAAAGAAATGTTCGATAAAGGAACGCTTCCACACAACGTTGTATTCATCTTCCAACCTGCCGAAGAAACTGGTGGCGGAGCGAATCGTCTAATTAAAGCAGGTGCGTTTAATAACTATCCAATAGAAGCTGTTTTTGGCATCCATGTTAATCCATTTGCCGATGAAGGACAAGTTGTTATCCGTGATGAAGAAATTACAGCAAGTGCAACTGAATATCGCTTCTTCTTAAAAGGATTATCAAGTCATGTTGCAGATAAAGAGCAAGGTCATTCCTGTGGTGAAGCCCTTCTACACGTTCTAAATCAAGTAGGACAAATACAACAGTATCATCTTAATGGCTTAAAACGAAATATTGTTCATATGGGTCATTTTGAAGCTGGAGAAGCTATTAACACTGTAGCTAGCCATGGATATTTAGAAGGAACGATTCGAACTTATGATCCAAATGATTTAAATGTAGTAAAAACACAAATGCATAAAATTGCTGAGAGTGTAAGCTTATTATTTAATGTGGATTGTGAAGTGAAATTTGAAGAAGGCTACCCACCTACTATGAACAGCCCTAAATTGCGTGCGAGTGTAGAACAAGCAATTAATGCTGCAAATCTAGAAGTTATAGATAAACCCCTACCATTTTTATTTGGTGAAGACTTTAGCTTCTATGGTCAACAGTTAGCCCCTGCCTACTTTGCATTCGTTGGTACGCGTAATGAAGACAAAGGTTATGTGACTGGACTTCATACGTCTCATTTTAATTTTGATGAGAAAGTATTAATCTATGTAGCAAATTATTATGAACAATTATTAATGCATTATGGAGAGGAGTAATTCACATTGACAGCAATATGGTCCGTCGATAAAGAAGCGTTTTTACAAAATGCTATTAAAGTTAAAAATGATAATTCAATTATGGCTGTGGTGAAGAACAACGCTTATCATTATGGTTTGGAGTTTGCTGTTACTACTTTTTTAAAAGCTAGAATTAATACATTCAGCACTACCTCTTTAAAAGAAGCCATTAAAGTACGAGAAATAGCACCTGATGCCACTATATTCTTAATGAACGCTGTTTATGATTTTGAAAAAGTAAGAAAATATCAAATACAAATGACTTTACCGTCATTAGCCTATTATTACAAATATAAGAATGATTTGAATGGTATCAAAGTGCACTTAGAATTTGAAAATTTACTTCATCGTTCAGGATTTAAAACATTAGAAGAAATTAGAGAAGTACTCAATGATCATTATATTAACTCAAATGAAGACAAAATGATTATTAGTGGATTGTGGACGCACTTTGGTTATGCAGATGAATTTGATGTGCCTGAGTATAGTATAGAACGTGAAGCATGGTTAAATATAGTCGATACCTTATTAGATGAGGGTTATCAATTTGATTTAATTCATGCGCAAAATAGTGCAAGTTACTATCGTGAAGGTCAGAAACTTTTACCCTATCATACACATGCGCGTGTAGGCATTGCATTGTATGGTTCTCGACCATATAGTGATTTAGATGAGTATAGTATTAAACAATCTCTTACTGTAAAAGGTAATGTGATACAAGTGCGTGAAGTGAATGATGGAGATAATTGTGGGTATAGTTTTGCATTTGAAGCTACAAGAGATCATACGCGATTAGCAGTTGTAGATGTAGGCTATGGAGATGGTATTCTTAAATCGAGAGCTAAACATGAAGCTTTAATTAAAGGTAAACGCTACCCTATTCGCGCATTAATGATGAGTCACATGTTTGTAGAAGTTGATGATGAAGTCCATGCACAAGATGAAGTGATATTATATAATAACGATATACGCATTGATGAATATACATTCAAAGGTGTAGGCGCTAACTCAGAACAACTTAGTGCGATGAATCATGATTCTCTCATAAAGGAGTATAGATAAAAATGGCATTAAAATATAATGAATATGGTGAATTAACTATGGCAGGTACAAGTTTAAAAACACTTGCTCAAAGTTTTGGTACCCCTACTATTGTTTATGACGAAGATGAAATTCGCAATCAAATGCGTAGATACCATAAAGCTTTTCAAAAAAGCGGTTTGAAATATAATATTTCATATGCTTCGAAAGCATTTACATGTATCCAAATGGTCAAATTAGTACAAGAAGAAGACTTACAATTAGATGTAGTTTCTGAAGGTGAATTATATACTGCATTAGAAGCAAAGTTTGACCCAAGTAAGATCCACTTTCATGGAAATAACAAAACTAAACGTGAAATACAATACGCTTTAGAAAGTGGCGTTGGTTATTTTGTTATCGATTCACTTGAGGAAATTGATTTAATCGACAGATATGCGAGCGACACTGTAAATGTAGTATTACGCGTAAATCCTGGTGTTGAAGCACATACGCATGAGTTTATTCAAACTGGCCAAGAAGATAGTAAATTCGGTTTATCAATTCGCCATGGCTTAGCGATTGAAGCGGTTAATAAAGTGAGCGACTCTAAACGTTTACATCTAAAAGGTATTCACTTCCATATTGGTTCTCAAATCGAAGGAACTGAAGCGATGATTGAAACTGCTAAGATTGTGCTTAACTGGCTTTCTGAAAATGATATCAAAGTTGAATTACTTAATCTAGGTGGAGGTTTCGGTATCAAATACGTTGAAGGAGACGTAAGCTTCCCTATTGAAGAAGGTATTGCAGAAATTACAGATGCAATCAAAGCTGAAACTGAACGTCTAAATTATGAAGTACCGGAAATTGGTATTGAACCAGGCCGTTCTATTGTTGGAGAAGCTGGAATTACTTTATACGAAGTAGGTACAATTAAAGAAATTCCTGAAGTAAACAAATATGTTTCAATTGATGGTGGCATGAGCGATCACATTAGAACTGCATTATATGGTGCCAAATATCAAGCATTATTAGTAAACCGTCATGAAGAAGCTGATGAAACAGTAACAATTGCTGGTAAATTATGTGAATCAGGTGACATCATTATTCGTGATGCAAAACTCCCTTCTTCTGTTCAACGTGGTGATTACCTAGCGATTCTTTCTACAGGAGCATATCATTACTCAATGGCTTCTAATTACAACCAAATGCATAAACCACCTGTATTTTTCATAAAAGATGGTAAAGCACGTGAAGTTATTAAACGCCAATCATTACGTCAATTGATTATTAACGACACTAAATAAAAATTAACAATAAAAAAATAATTCTTAAGAATGTTAAAAGAGAAGTTTAAACTTAAAACCTACGTAGACTTTATAAATTTTGCTACGTAGGTTTTTAATATCTTAATAATTAATTTTATTATTAAGATATATGATTACTAATATTGTAATTTTTTAAAAATAAGTTTTGATACAAGATATATAACTACTATGTATAATAAAGTAATAACACTCATTATTAATAAATTTTTTGGAAAGCTAATATTACTATCAAATTTGTCATTAAATAATGATTATATTTAGTATCTTTTAATAATTTCGTTTGTCAAAATAAACTAGACAATTTCTCATCTTCGATGAAACTCATAAATACTTCCAATGGTGTTTTATAGCCCAGCGATTTTCTGGGACGATGATTTATATTTTGAGCAACACTAATGATAAGATCATCAGTGACTGAATTAAAGTCTAATTCTTTATCTAATCCATTGCGTCTAAGTATCCCGTTAGAATGTTCATTCAATCCACATTGCGACGGAGTGTCGGGGTCAGCAAAGAATATCGAGATATCGTATCGGTTACAGATTGTTTTCCAGTTGGAGAGCTCCTTACCACAATCGAAAGTAATCGATTTAAATATATGAGGAGGTAAAGCTGAAAACATAGAGTGAAGAGCATCTTCAATATCATCTGCCTTACGGCTTTGAGGTCGTATAGTGATAATCATCTTAGTGATTCTTTCTACTAAGGTTATGACAGCACTCCCATGATTACGGCCAATGATAGTGTCACCTTCAAGATGACCAAATTCTTGCATAATCACTTCTCCTTTCTCCTACTTATCAGCATAATAATATATATAATAAAAATGATATTGTATTTTGTACTATTGAATTAAAAACAAACTTTCTTTATAAAAAATGAGATTAATGAAACAAATTGATAGTTTCATTAATCTCATTTTTCGTAGAACTTTTTTCTTAAGCAATTTTAACTTAAAAATAAAAAAACACCCTACATCTTGGTAAGGTGTTACTAAAGTCAATATTTTACAATCTATTTATTATAGTTTAACAACGTTTGCAGCTTGAGGACCGCGATCGCCTTCAACTACTTCAAATTCAACTGATTGACCTTCTTCTAATGATTTGTAACCATCTTGGTTAATTGCTGAAAAGTGTACGAATACGTCGTTTTCACCTTCAACTTCGATAAAACCAAAACCTTTTTCAGCGTTAAACCATTTAACTGTACCTTGTTTCATAATTCTGAAACCTCCAAGACTAAATTCTTTCAATATGCATTATTCGCATATTACAAAAAATACATGTGACAATTATGTATTAATAACAAAACGCTATATATAACTCTTACAGATATTCTTTGCAATATGGAATAAAACCATTGCTTAATAATAATTATATGTTAGTTCTTACCAAATTGCAATACAATTATAGAAAATTATCTTTTAATTAATTTTTGGTAGATTATAATATACTTCTTTATTATTTAATACAATAAAACTATAAAATATTTGTAAATCTTCTTCACAATCTTCACAAAAGTTTAAATCGCAATTGTTATAAAACGCATGAATATTGTATTTTCCAACAACATAATTATCGTAATAATCTTTACTTTTTGAAATTATGTTAATGTAGTAGTTTAGCATTTCATCATATGAAGTAAATTGATATTGCTCTATAATTTTATCTGTCCAGTCACTAAATAACCACCATCCCTCATAGTCAGCTCTAATTTTGGCAACTGTCCACATATATATTTCCCCTTTCAATTAGCCTATAATAATTATTTTAACTATTTTATATCTGAATTAAAAATATAATGTCTCATACTTTTGTCCGATAGCCTATTTATTCCATAGTAATTATTAGTTTTTTAGTATAAAACTTCGTATAATAAGTATAAGGAGTGATACTATGAAGCAAAAGCATTTACAAGTGTTTGGGACGGTTCAAGGTGTAGGCTTTCGATATTATACACAAAGATTAGCGAATAAGTATCATATTCTAGGCACTGTCCAGAATGTAGATGATTATGTTGAAATATATGCAATAGGTAATGACGATGACATCCAACAGTTTATTAATGCTGTAACTGAGGGTGCATCACCTGCTTCACATGTTACACACTATGAGCTTGAAGATACTAATGTGAGTGAAGATTTTTCTGATTTTAAATCGATTTAAATATAAAAAGGAAGATGTAATTTGAGATATAATATTTCTCGACTTTTAGGCGTAATTGTAGGAATTCCAGTAGCTATGGTATCTTGGATGGTCAGCGTATTTAGCTTTGATCTTTCATTTATTATTGACGCTTTGGTTGGTATTGGGATGTTTTTTGTGTCCTACTTCCCTACTCAACGACTCACGTCTAGGAAGTATTTAACAAAAATTGGTCTTTCACGAAGAGACTATCATTACGTAAGCAACCATTTAAAGCAAACACAAGATAAGATACGAACAATATTAAAATCATTTGTTAATGTAAGATCTATTCAAGATTTCAGACAAATCAATGATATATATAGGATTTCAAAATCAATTCATTTTGCTGTTAAACAAAGGCCAGCAATGTTTTTTAAAGTAGAGAGTTTCTTTTATTCGCATATAGATAATGCGCTAAATTTAATAGAGTCATATACTCGATTAGCAAAAATGCCGAAAAAAACTATTGAAGAAAAACAAAAATTAGAACATACTCGTATAACTTTAGATGAAGTTAAACGTACGTTGATTGCTGATCTGAAGAGAATCAATGAAGATGATTACGAGCGTCTAGATGTTGAAATGGAAATTAACAAATTAGAACAAAAACGTCATAAAGATAACTAGAATAAAGAAATGGAGCGATTTTTTAAATGCCTCGAAATGATCAATTTAACAACTCACATCCATTAGATGATTATATAGTACAACAACAACTAAAAAACCTAGATAATAATAGCAATGTCAGTCTAGCGAATCAAAATACAGTTTTAGATGATTTTCAGCAACAATTCAATGATAAAGAAATGCAAAAAATTGAAAGTATTAGTCAACAAATTAAACCTTTAGACAATGATGGTCTATTATCATATGGCTCACATTTGCAAGAAAATATGTCTCAATTCTCACATAAAATGCTGGATGAAGTGCAGACTAAAGATATTGGACCTGTTGGAGATTCACTTAATCAATTAATGACTAAGTTAAAAGCTGTAAATCCTGATGAGTTAAATCCAGAGAAACAATCCAAACTTAAGCGCTTTTTTAAACGTACCAAAGCTTCAATTAATGAAGTGTTTTCTAGGATGCAATCAGTAAGTTCCCAAATTGATAGAATTACAATTCAGCTTGATAAACACAAAAATAATCTATCAAAAGATATCAAATTATTAGATGGATTATATCAACAAAATAAAGATTACTTTGATGATGTTAATTTATATATCGTCGCCGCTAAAAGAAAAAAACATGAAATACAAACGAACGACATTCCGAAACTACAAGAACTTGCCAATCAAACTGGTAATCAAATGGATATACAAGCCGTAGCGGATATGGAGCAATTTGTTGATCGCTTAGATAAGCGTATTTATGATTTACAATTATCTCGTCAAATTGCAATACAAACTGCACCACAAATTCGCATGATTCAAAACGTTAATCAAGCATTGGCTGAGAAAATTCAAAGTTCTATTCTTACAAGTATTCCACTTTGGAAAAATCAAATGGCAATTGCCCTTACGTTAATGAGACAGCGTAATGCAGTGTCTGCCCAACGTGCCGTAACAGATACAACCAATGATTTACTTACTCAGAATGCGGCTATGTTAAAACAAAATGCCATTGAAACTGCTACGGAAAATGAGCGTGGCATTGTAGACATTGAAACACTTAAAACAACACAAAGTGATATTATTGAAACAATTGAACAAACACTTCAAATCCAACAAAATGGTCGTCAAAAGCGTAAAGAAGCTGAGAAAGAACTTGTTGGCTTAGAAGATGAATTAAAACAACACTTACTTTCGATGAAGAAGGAATAGCTAAAATGATTAAAGCACATCACAACTCAAAATGAGTATGATGTGCTTTTTTATTATAATTAATTCGTTTAGATAGCTATTCTTTTTGATAAACAATATGGTCTTGGTTTACGAATTTAGCAACGACATATCCAATAATAGTTGCGACTACTGCTATTGGAAACCATTCTAAAGAATATTGCTTTAACGGTAAAGCATCTATAAATGACATCTTCACCCAACCATTAGTACTTATAACACTTAATATTGAAACAATACTAATAACTGCAATTGGTACTTGCTGTGCAACTGGTTTAGTTGGAATGAATCGTGCAAGTAAAATTAGTAATACAACAGTTATTGCTATAGGATAAATAACGCTCAATACTGGTACTGACATAGAAATTACAGCATTTAAACCTAAATTTGCCAGTATGAAACTAATCAAAGTAAAGAATATTGCATAAGCTTTGTATGAAACTTTAGGGAATATTCTATTAAAATATTGACTTACAGATACAATTAAGCCACAAGCAGTTGTTAAACAAGCGAGTGCAACGATAATACCCAATAAATATTTACCGAAGACACCAAAACCATTCGCCGCCATTGTTGTTAATAAATAAGCACCAACATTTTGATCTTTAGCTGTCAGATTTTTAAGTGTCGCACTGTCAATGTTCATATGATTGCCTATAAATCCTAATGAAACATATATAAATACAAGCGCTATGGCTGCAATTAAGCCTGACATAACTGTTTGTTTAAATATTTGATTTGCATGTTTAACCCCTGTAGCTTTTATCGCGTTAACTACTATCATTGAAAAAGCAATTGCTGCGATTGCATCCATAGTTAAATACCCTTCTGTAAAGCCTTTTGAGAAACTTCCAATAGCTGAATTGTAATCAACCTTGTTTCCATGAGATGGTGCATTACCATTATAATCAACAAATCCTTTAATAATCATTGCTAAAATTGTTATTAATAATAATGGTGTTAATAAAGATCCTATACGATCTACAATTTTACCTGGATTTATACATAGGTAAAGAACGACTAGGAAATAGATAAGAGTGAATATAAATAACACTAAATTACTATTCGTATGAGCAATTGGTGTCACAGTCATCTCAAATGAAGTCGAAGCTGTACGCGGAATTGCAAACAGAGGCCCTATTGTTAAATATATAATAATTAAAAATATTACAGAAAATTTAGGTGATATTTTATTTAATGAACCAACATAGCCTTGCTTATCTAATGCGCCAACGATAACGCCTAACAATGGTAAGCCGATTCCTGTTAAACAAAATGCGATAACTGCTGGCCAAAAGAAATGACCACTATCTTGGCCTAAATTTGGTGGGAAAATAAGATTACCTGCGCCAAAAAACATAGCGAATAATGTAAATCCTACTATCCAAGTATTCTTATTCATAGAATTGCTCCTTTTTATGTGTATGTTTGCAATATTAAACATTCTAGCATAAAAAGGATTTACAAGTCTATGTGATTTCAGAAAATTTGAAAAGTTGATAAATATTTAAAATAGAAATCATATATCTATTAAAATGATTTTAGAAGTAATTTTTTTAGTAATGGCGATAAATGACTCGGCAAATTTTCTACACCTTCTACAAATAATGCGTATTGACCATAAATGTTATGAATGGTTTGTTCAATATCTTCTGTTATAACATCTTGACTCAAAAACACATTAAATACTTCAATACCATATTTGCGGGACATTTCTACACCTTCATAAGTGTCTAAAATACCATCTTGTGCATAATTGTAGGCTGAAGGCTCACCATCGGAAAATACTATCAAGAAACGTTGATTATGACTTCTTCTTAGCAAGCGTTCGCTAGCAATACGTATAGCTACGCCATCACGGTTATCATCTTGTGGGTGTAAAGACATGATTCGAGGGCCACTTTTTTCCATGGTTGAATAATCATAATGAACAATTTCATCAATGATGTTAGGCTGTTTACGATCATCAGAATCAAATGCATCTTCATTGAACGCAAGTATTTCATGTTTAACATTTAATGCTTTCAATGTTTCGTGGAAAAGAACAACCCCTTTGATTGTCTCTTCCATCTTATCGAACATACTTGCAGATGCATCAATTAATAAAGTAAAAGTGGCATCAAACGTTTTACTTAAATCTTGTTTTTTATAAAATAATTTATATTGATCATCGATAAACCAATTTGTTAAATCTCTTTGCAAACGACCTTTAGTAAGGTTATGTCGCTCATCAACATGTTCGCGATCAATAGTTTTCTTGATAATTTGAATTAAATCCTTAGTTTCAAATTGAACATCGTTTTTAACATTTTGATACTCTAATAAGTAATCCGGTTCGATATCGGGAACATTCCATTTAACTTCTACATTTTCATTAATCCCTTTAAGTGCGAATGATGCATTCTCTCCTATAGAGCCACCTTCATCATTATTTAATGTATTGTCAGAACCGCGACCCTTTTTGGTCATCATGTCTGTCATATCGTCTGTAGAATCACCTTCACGAGCAGTATCATTATCACTTATTACCTCACTATTCTCGCCCTCATGAAGTTCCATTTCAAGGTAAGCACCGCCTTCTGATTTACTATCTTGGGCATTCGTTTCAGCTTCAGCAGTCTCAGAGTCAGTATCCTCAGAGGTATTGTCTTTTCCATCTACATTACTCGCATCTGTACGTTTTAACTCATCAAACGTCATTTCATGGATTGCCTCATATACACGACGAGGGAGATGATAATATTCATTTAACATATCTTTGGTTAACATATCATCAATTTGGAACATGATACGTTGAGCTAAGTACATATTATCTTCTGATGTTTCATTTTGGAAAAAGTTAGGCAGATATTGAAACATAGAATTCAAAATATCGTCTAATTGTGAATGCATCATTGGAATATCAAAGAAATTCTGACTAAGAAATGCTTTTTCTAAATATAAAAATAGTAAATCAGTATACACAGTTTTAGTTTTATAGAATTTAATTTGAGATTCAGTATAAGACAATCTCGTTTGTAAACGTAAATCTATTAATTTAGAAGTACTTGGGCGTTCATTACGAATATGATTAAACACGCGCATATCTTCTAGTAATCTAAAAATTTGCTGATAAAACTTAGGGTGTTCAAACTCATTATCATGTAATACTTCATTCACAATAGATTCATCCATCATTTGATACCCATAAGCTGCGAGCATCACGTCAGTTTTAAGTCCGGCTTTCTCTATATGCTCGGGACGGTGCGACCAGAACCAACTTGTGATCAATATGTTATTAATTGGATCATAGTAAGGGAATTTTTGAATTTTAACTTGTGTTTGCTCATTTTTAAGAAGTAAGCGCGCTAAGTCCTGTAGCATCATAACTTGCTTAGCATCTAATTGCTCATCATTAAATTTGATAAAACGATCGCTCATAATAATCCCTCTCTAAAAGTTTAATTCAATCGCATTTTTTATTGCTTGTTGTTCACGCTCATCTTCTAATTTATCGATAATTGTGCGTTGAATAGCACGCTCAATTGGCATTACAGTAATTAAGTCACTTAAATCTATTAATGCTCTGATACTAGCTGCTTCTTCAGAAATTTGTCCTTGTTTAGACATTGTACGTAAATCTTCATTGAATTTGATAATTTGTTCAATAATAGCATCATCTTGAAGTTGACTTTGTTGCTTAATAACGTCTTTTAATATTTCACCGTCTATATAATCTACTTGAATAACAACAAAACGGTTTTTCAAAGCTTCGTTCATAGGAAGTGTACCTACATAGCCTTCATTAATTGCGGCAATAACGTTGAATCCTGGCGCCGCTTTTATCACTTCTCCAGTGAATGGGTTTGTAAGTTGACGACGATAATCTAGAACACCATTTAGTATTGGTAAGGTTTCAGGTTTGGCCATATTTATTTCATCAATATAAAGGATATGTCCTTCACGCATTGCTTTAATTACAGGACCATCTATAAAAACAATTTCTTGTTGACCTTGTTCGTTTGTTTTAATTGTCTTAAAACCAAGTAGACTTTCAGCGTCTAAATCTACTGAACAGTTAACTTGATGCATTGGTGTATTAACAGCTGCACTAAGTGTTTCCGCTAATTTGGTTTTACCAGAACCTGTTGGCCCTTTAAGTAATATATTTTTATTTAAATTAAATAATGCTTTAGCATCGTTAAATACGGATTCATCTGAATTAATATATTGATTCTTAATCATTTTTGTAGTTTACTCTCCTTCTTTAAAATGAAAAATAGACTAAGAAGTTGCATTGAAAAAGTAATGTTGAGTATATTTCAACGGTTACATCACTTTTTCAAAATAACCCCCAAGTCTTGATTAAATCATGAACATGCTTAATTATTGATACTATACTTCTTTAAAGTACGTTTTATAATAACCACCGACTAAACCAGAATTATCAATAATTTGATAGTATTCCTCAGTTTCATTAATAACATCATATTGCTTTCCAACAGTTAACATATCAGAAACTGTAAATTTCTTAGCATCTGTATTAATTACTTCAACTTTTTTAATAGGTGTACGTGTTTTCCATGTTTCATGTAACATTGCCATAAAATTCATGCCTCCATATAATTATTGTTTTACTTTTCTAATGTATAAATAAATGAGATGCCACTATTCTCAGTAATACGTAGTGATTGAGCATCGCCTTGATTTAATGTCTGATAAGGAATGCCAATGTCATCTAATTCCTTTTGTGCATTGTTGAATGCTTCAACTGAATTTGCACTAAATTCAATTTGCTCAACGATGCCTTCTTCTTTTAATTCAATAGGTTCATTAGGCTGATATAAATGAAGTTCACCACCTAAACCACCTTCGCCAATTTGAAATACTTGTATCACTTGGTCAGGAAACTCTGTTGATTCGTACTCAGCATAATGAGTTAAGTTAAATACATTCTTTAGGATAGATGCTGTAACTGGCAATTCATTAACTTTAATAATGATAGGACCAAGTCCCTGAATTTGGTGTAGCGGATTTACTGTACTATCAAAAGTGGGTGTGCCTAGTCCGACGCCCGTATTATGTTCATTCGAATAAATATCAAAAATTTGATGGTTGCTATCTTCGAAATTAAAATGCTTATTACCGTTTAACTCAGTAATTTCACTTGCTTGAATTTGATTATCTTTAAAAATCGTTTGATACTCATCCAATCCTGAATCTGTCGGCGTTCTCAAACCAACACTAGCGATATGTTGATTTTCATATTCAGAATTTGGCACTTCAACAAAATGTATTCGTGTACCTGGACTTAAATCTGCATCACCAAAACGTAAAGCTTGATTTTTAGATGCTACATTTAGTCCTAAAATATCTTTAAATAGTTTATTTGTTTTAGAAAGATCACTTGTCCCTAATGTGACACTTCTAAGTCCACTCATGCATGACACCCCTAATATTTGTCTTTTCTTAATTATTATAACGCATTTTAAATATGATTTATATCATGAACTATATAATGGACCGTTAATTTAATGAGTTCAAAAAATACATACGAAGAGAAATATAAATTTGATAAAATTCGTATAATGAATATAAATACAAATTTATAATAAATATTAACAAGTCCTCCCCTACCCTTATTCTATAAGGTAGGGGGTGATTTGAAATATGCCTTTTAACTAATGATTTAATTTTATATAATTAAAAATAGTTCGTTTTTTAGTCAATTAGTAATGACTATACTTATAATATAATAGTTGGATTATTTAAGAGATGTAATAATTATTATAAGAATTATCTATTCCATAATTAGTCAATAATATAAACGCTAATTACTTAAATACTTTATTTGCTGTTCTCTAAAAATCACAATCTGAATTTTCTATACAAATGTCTTATGAACTTTTATAAATGAGTGTTATTTATTTTCGGCCAAGTAATATATCTTCTAACTCTTCATCAGAGACTTATATGGCAATTTTAGATAAATCAGCTTCTTTTGTGATTGATTTATATATTCCAAGTAACTTATCCATTTCTTGTTTCTCTTTTCCATTTTTCCTTAATTATTCGTGCACTTGGCATTTTGTGAACTATAACTCTTAATTTTATTTGTTCTTCATTATAACACCTCGATTTATTTTAAGGGCATTGAATATAGTCTTAGCACTGCTTATATAATATTAATTGAATATCATCTTTGGTTTTTTTATGTATTTAATATAACTTACACATAGGCGCATTACCTTTCTTTTTTATTTTGTTTGGTAGCTAATAATTATAGAGGTAATTGCGCCATTTTTGTATTCAAACATAAAAATTGGACTGATGATTTTTAGTCATCAGTCCAATTTATTATAGAGTCAAAAAATACAACGACGATGTGACGCCGTTGTATCAATATTAGTTTGAGGTTATATTCCTTTGAGCTTAGCTTTCTAAAAGTAAATCTTCAGGGCTTTCGATTAATTCTTTAATCGTTTTTAAGAATCCTACTGCTTCTTTACCATCAATAATTCTATGGTCATAACTTAAAGCAATATACATCATTGGTCTATTCTCAATTGTATCTTTATCAATTGCAATTGGACGAGTAATGATTGAGTGCATACCTAGAATAGCTGCTTGGTTACCATTAATAATTGGTGTACTCATCATTGAACCAAATACACCACCATTAGTAATTGTAAATGATCCATTAACCATATCATCTAAACCAAGTTTTTTATCTCTTGCTTTAACTGCTAAGTCAGCAATAGCTCTTTCAAGTTCTGCAAAGTTCTTTTTATCACAATCTCGTACGAAAGGAACTAATAAACCGTCATCAGTAGAAACAGCTACACCTATATCATAATATTGTTTAGTAATCATATCATCGCCGTCGATTTCAGCATTGACTTCAGGATATTTTTTCAATGCAGCAACTGCAGCTTTTGTAAAGAATGACATGAAACCTAGTTTAGTACCATCATGATCTTTAATAAATTGTTCTTTTTTACGTTTACGTAATTCCATTACGTTTGTCATATCTACTTCATTGAATGTAGTTAACATTGCTGTATTATTAGAAACTTCTAATAATTTTTTAGCAGCTGTTTTCTTTCTACGAGACATTTTTTCTCTAATTACAGGTTTATTAGGTGAACCTGTAGATTTTTTAGGTTCTTCTTTTTTGCTTGCTTCTTGAGAAGATTGGGATTGAGCTGCTTTTTGGCTATTTTCGACATCATCTTTACGTACAACATCGTTTCCTTTTCCAGAAACAGTGCTTAAATCTACACCGTTTTCACGTGCATGACGACGAGCTGATGGCGTTGCATTAACACGTTGATTGTTAGGGTTGGATTGTGTTTCTTCATTATTTGATTGAGATTCTTTTGGTTGAGCTGATTGTTTAGTCGCTTCATCATTGTTCGCAGATTGAGATTGGTCTGAAGATTCATCTTTGCTTGAAGAAGCATTACCACTACCTTCGCCAACAGTTGCGATAACTTGGCCGACTTCCACAGTGTCGCCTTCAGAAGCCAATTGTTCTTGAAGTACACCTTCTTCTTCAGAAACAACTTCAACGTTTACTTTATCTGTCTCTAATTCTAGGATAGCTTCGCCTTTTTCAACGCTATCTCCCACATTTTTTAACCATTCTGCAATGGTACCCTCTGTTATAGATTCTGCTAATTCTGGAACTTTTACCTCTGGCATAATATTTCCCCCTAGTTATTTTTCAATACTACTTTCAATAATTTGATTTTGAACAAGTTTATGAATTTCTCCATCACCTTCAGCTGGCGCTGCACGTTGAATTCTACCGTGATAGCTTAAATTAAATTGGTTACCTACAAGTGATTTTAAATAAGGATAAACGAATAACCAAGCGCCTTGATTTTTAGGTTCTTCTTGAACCCAAGATACTGTTTCAAGATTAGGTAATTCATTTAATACTTCTTTAATTTCCCCTTCAGGGAATGGATATAAACGTTCAACTGCAACTAATAAAATTGAATTATCAGGATTTTTAGCTAAATGTTCTTTTAAATCTATGAACATTTTACCTGATGCTAATACAAGTTTAGTCACTTTCTCTTTATTTCCATCCTCGACAATAATAGGTTTGAAACCACCTGAAGTGAATTGATCTATTGGTTTAGCAACTGTTTTATTTCTTAATAAGCTTTTTGGAGACATTACAATTAATGGTCTCATAGCTTCAGTACCTAAACTCTTAGCTTGTGCTCTTAGTAAATGGAAATAGTTACTTGAACTAGATAAGTTAACAACTGTACTATTATTTTCAGCTGCTAGTTGTAAGAATCTTTCTAAACGTGCTGAAGAGTGTTCAGGTCCTTGCCCCTCAAATGCGTGAGGTAAGAATAGCGTTAAACCACTTCTTTCTCCCCACTTAGCACGTGCTGATGACATGAAATTATCGAACATCATTTGAGCCATATTAGAAAAGTCTCCGTATTGAGCTTCCCAAATATTCATGCTATTTTTATTTTCAACATTATAGCCATATTCAAAGCCAACGACAGCTGCTTCAGATAATGGACTATTGTGAACTTCAAATGTGGCTTTTTGATTAGGAACATGATGTAATGGTGTGAATGTATCACCATTTTCTTCATCGTGTAATACAGCATGTCTATGACTGAACGTACCACGCTCACTATCTTGTCCAGTTAATCGAACAGATATGCCATCTTGAACAATCGTTGCAAATGCAAGTTGCTCAGCTTGAGCCCAGTCTACTAAACCATTCTCATTTTCGAAAGGCTCTCTACGTTTTTCAAGAACTTTGTTTAGCTTTTTAAGTACATGGAAATCTTCAGGATATGAAAGCATAGCATCATTAATTTCTTTAAGATGATCTACTGAGAAATCCTTATCATCACTTTGTAAAGGTTCTTGCAATGACTCAGGTCCTTCCATATCTGGATTATCCATTTTATCTGATTTATCAATCTTGTCTTGAGCAGCACGCATTTCTTTTTGAACTTTATCCATTACGTCTTCCATTTGTTCCTTAGAAATAACGCCGTCTTCAACTAACTTATTACCATAAATAATTTCAACTGAATCATGTTTGCGAATATTATGATATGGAAGTGGATTTGTAATCGAAGGTTCGTCCATTTCATTATGCCCGTAACGACGATAGCCAACTAAATCAATTACAAAATCTTTATGAAATTCTTTTCGGAATTCCATTGCAATATCAATAGCTTCAATTGTTGCTTCAACATCATCTGCATTTACATGTAAAATTGGTACGTCATAACCTTTCGCAATATCAGTTGAATATGTTGTTGAACGTCCATCAACTGGTTCCGTAGTGAATCCAATTCTATTATTTGTGATGATGTGTAAGGCACCACCAGTTGAATAACCATCTAGGTTACTTAAATTCATTGTTTCAAAATTAATACCTTGTCCTGGGTATGCAGCATCCCCATGAATTATAATTGGCATACCTTTATGGAAATCTGTAGATGGTTTACCTGCGTGTTTTGTGTCATCTTGTGATGCACGTGTCTTACCAATTACCACTGGCGCAACAATTTCCAAGTGACTTGGGTTATTAGCTAATGAAATTCGTTGTGCAATACCATATGAAGAAGTTGTCTTCACACCACCTAAGTGATACTTCACATCTCCTGTCCATCCAGCAGTTAGTTCAAGACTACCATCTTCTGGTAAGAATTTCATAGGATCTGTGTGCATAAACTCAGAAATCATCATTTCATATGGTTTTTCTAGCACATGAGTTAAAACATTTAAACGACCTCTGTGTGCCATACCAATTTGAATATTGTTAATTTCAACTTCAGCAGCACGTTTTAATGTATGTTGTAACATTGGAACTAATGTATCAACACCCTCAATAGAGAATCGTTTAGCACCAACAAAGTTTTTGTGTAAATACTTTTCAAAGCCTTCTACATGCGCTAAAGTATCAAATAATTTTTTTCTTTCATCATTATTGATATTAGCTCTATATGGTGTTTCAATACGTCGTTTTAACCACGTACGTTCTTTATTATTATTAATATGATTATATTCAAAGGCTATCGGCCCTTTATAACGCTTCTCCATTCTTTCAATTGCCTCGTAAGCATTATCATATATATCTTTGAAATGATCAGATACAATTTCAGCTGAGACATTTTCTAATGTTTCTTTATCTAAGTTAAACTCTTCAATTTCTAACTTAGGAAGATTAGTTCTTTTAGGAGCATTAACAGGGTAAATATCAGCTTTAAGGTGACCGTATTGTCTTATATTGTCGATTAAGCGCATAATACGCTTAATTGTACCATCGCCCGCTGATGAACCACTCCCTTCAGTGGTTGACTTAGCTGCGACATGAGCTTCGCCATTTTTAATAGTGCTGAAAAGAACTTGTAAATCATCAGGCACTGAACTAGGGTCTTGTAGATAGTCATCGTATAAATCTAACATTAAACCTAGGTTAGCACCGAAGTTTACAGGAGCTTCTGTAACATCCTTGTTATCCTTTGCCATAGTATTACCCTCCACAAAATAGTTAAACCGCTTACAAGTCAATAATAGCACTATTTGTGGCTTTGATAAAGTCCATTGACTGAATATTATGGAAAAAACAAAAATACTAAATCTAGTAATTTGAATTTATATGATTTTGTGTGAAAATTGATGGGAAATTTTTCTGAAAATGTGAAATAGAGATAGTTTGAATGAGTATTTTAATTGTAGATGATTATTTGAAAGAAAGTTATGCATTAAAAAACCGGAACAACTTAATTGTCCCAGCTTCGATTTAAACATTTATTTAAATATAATTTTAAACGTTGTATATTGGTTTACTTCGCTGTCAACAGTTATATATCCACCATATTGTTGTACTATCTTCTCAGCAATTGCAAGCCCTAAGCCATTGCCACCCTGACTTCTTGCGCGGGATTTATCAACTCTATAAAAACGATCAAAAATAAACTCCTGATCTTCTTTAGGAATACCAAGACCATGGTCTGTAATTTCAATACTAATTTGTTTGTTTCTTAATTGAGTAGCTATCTCGATTTGCTTATTATCTTTGTCATACTTCATTGCATTATCAATAAAAATAAGTAATAGCTGTTCAAATTGATGGCGATTAATCTGTAATGTTAATGGTTTCTTTGATAGATGCGTTTTAAATTGATAATCTGGATGTAATTGTTTTAAAGATTTAATACGTGAACGAATTTCTTCGTTAATATTTACTTCTTCAAATTCTAATGACTGAATATTAACTTTGTCTTTAGTCAATAATAATAATTCTTCAACCAACTTCGTTATTCGATTCATTTCCTCTAATGAAATATTAAGAGACTCTTCAAGTACAGCTGGGTCTTTTTTACCCCAACGTTGAATTAAATTTAAATGACCTTGAATGATTTGTAGCGGCGTGCGTAACTCGTGAGAAGCATCTTCAACAAATTGACGCTGTTGGTTAAATGATTCCTCAATTTGGTACATCATATCATTAAAGGTATCGATTAAATTATCTGTTTCTTCATAGTTCGTCTTGAGTTCAAGTTTATTTTGAAATCCATCTCGTCGTATTTGAATCATCTTGTTCGACATGGTTACGAGTGGCTTAGTTAATTGCGTTGAAAAAATATAACTAATACCCGCCATAATGAAAGTTGCCAACAAACCAAATGCAATGGCTACAAAATATAGAGAACGAACGACATTGTTATATCCTTCAAGGGAGTGAATTAAAACACTATAGCCTTCAAAACGTCCACTATGTATTGGTTCTGTAATAATTAAGTAAGGGATTCCATTATGCTTTGAAATTTGAATCGTTTCAGGATCAACAAAATCAATATCAGGTTTAAAATTAATCATATTTTCATTTGAGGATTGCATTAATTGTTTACCATTTCGATCGTAAATGATGGCTTCTTCAAAATTCTCCAACATAGCAGTCAAATCTAATGTAGTAATATTATTCATAGATCGTGATTCTACTAAATTAACGATATCATTTGAACTGTGTTCAGCCTCATCAATCTCACCGTCTCTTAAGGTATCTTTTAAAAAGAAGATTATAACAAGACAGAAAAGAATAATTGTGCTAAACATGATTAACGTTGTAATCATCATCCACTTATATTTTAAAGTACCCTTTTTAATCATCTAATCACGTACCCAACACCACGAACGGTTTCAATCGTTTTATCTTTACCATAAGGTTTAAGTTTGTTGCGTAAATATCGAATATAAACATCTACGACATTCGTCTCAACTTCACTGTCATAGCCCCAAACACGATCTAAGATTTGTTCTCTTTGTAGTACACGGTTTCTGTTGGTTGCTAATAAATATAGTAAGTCATATTCAGTTTTAGTGAAATCTAACTGTTCTCCATTAATTGTGACATTAAAAGCATCGACGTCTATTTTAATGCCATTGATATCAATGATATCCTTTTGAGGTTGACGACGGAGTACTGCACGAATGCGTGCAAATAGTTCTTCAATTTCAAAGGGTTTTACAATATAATCGTCAGCACCGTAATCTAAACCGGTCACTTTGTCATATGTATCGCTTTTAGCCGTAATAATAATGATAGGCGTTGATTGTTCTTGTCTGACACGGCGACATATTTCTAAGCCATTTATATTTGGTAACATTAAATCTAATATAATTAAATCGTAATTATTACTTAATGCTTTATCGAGCCCTGCTTGTCCTTCATATTCTATATCTACACTATAATTATCATGAGTTAGTTCTAGTTCTAAGAAGCGGGCTAAATTTTGTTCATCTTCTACAATAAGTATATTAGTCATTATTATTTTTACCTCTTTTATTATGTATTAATCATATTTTAAATAACTAGAATGAGTTAAATCAATGATGCGTTTTCGAATGCATATTCTTATAATATAAGCTATATTTTATCACAGTAAAGACTGAAATTAGAGAATGGATTTAAATTGTAATGATATAATCAAATTTAAATGAGAATTTTTCGCAATTATAATTGACAATGATTATCAATGATGTATAATAATATTTGAAAATGATTATCAATACCGAATAAGACAATTCCCCCCACATATATTTCGTTCTTAAAGGATTGGTCATTTTCAAGTTATTCCCCTTTTATATGCCCGTAAAAGACTAACGTTAAAGTTTCAAACTTACTTTAAACGTTTTAATAAAAAGCAGTGAATCTAATGCCGAGGTTCATTGCTTTTTTTATTTAGTTTATTTAGTTATTCTGATTTGATTAAATCTTTTGAGTATCTACCAATTCAAATAGCTTATATTTAATCCTTAAAAAAATCGAGATACATTCTCGCGTTTTAAGAATGTATCTCGATATATTTTACGTAGTTGTTGGATATAAATGATTTTTAAGTATTAATGTTGATAGAACAATACAAAAAGCACCGCCAATTATACCAGCAATGACATCTGTAGGATAATGCACACCTAAATATACTCTTGAAATAGAAATCAGAAGAATAAATAATGCGCATAATCCTATAATAATTCCTTTATTATTACCTGATGCTTTTCTACTTGCTATGAACATCGCACTACCAAAGAATGATGTTGACCCCATAGCATGGCCACTAGGAAAGCTAAATCCAGATATATCAATTAACCGTAATAATGTTGGACGCTCTCGGTCAAAAATATTCTTCAGTAATGGATTTAATATACTTGAAAGAGACATAACAATCACAAAGAATAGCGCTTCGATTTTAAAGCGTTTTAACATTAAATATGCGACTAACATTAAAGATAGACAGACCATTGCCCATACTTCTCCTAGTTTAGTGGCACCCAAGAGGATAGAAGTAGTGATGAAACTTTCAGATGAATAAATAAATTCATATACTTCAGTATCAATCCATTTACCCAGTCTAGACTCATGGAAGGATGCAATGATACCAAATATTAAGGTAAAAACGATTAGCAAAGTAATACGTTTCGTACGATTCATTGTCTGCACCTCCTGAGTTTATAGAGCGTCCTTTAAAATTTTATTAAATAGATCTTCTTTCGTATAACTTTCTGTGTAAGTCTGCATTTGTTTAATGATTGACTCTCGATCATTTTCAATTTCTTTAAGTTGTTCTAATAATTTAACCTGTGTAAGTTGATCTTCAGGGATGGTTCTACCGTACCCTTTAGATTCAAAATTCTCAGCATTATCAATTTGATCACCACGTGATTGGTCAAGTCCTAAAGGTATTAATAACATAGGAATACGCAATGTTAAAAATTCATAAATAGCATTAGATCCTGCACGGCTAACTACAGTATCTGTAACAGCTAATAAATCTGTTAACTCTTCTTTAACAAATTCATACTGAACATAGCCTTTAGCATCAATACTAGAATCAACTAGTCCATGACCTGTTAAATGAATAATTTGATAGTCTTGAAGTAATGCTTCTAAATTTTCACGTATAGCTTGATTAAGCTTTTTACTACCTAAGCTACCACCCATGACGAGTAATACTTTTTTTGAGGCATCGAAACCTGTTAACTGGTAACCACGTGATTGATTACCTTCTTTTAAGTCTTGTCGAATGGTAGCGCCAACGAAGTCTGCTTTATCTTTAGGTAAATATTTTAATGTATCTTCAAAAGTTGTATAGATTTTTTTAGCAAATTTCAGTGAAATTTTATTAGCTAAGCCTGGTGTTAAATCCGATTCATGTATAATTGTTGGAATGTTTAGTGAGCGTGCAGCTATTACTACGGGAACTGAAACAAATCCTCCCTTAGAAAATAATAGATCTGGTTTCTCTCTTTTTAATACTTTGCGTGCATCAATAACACCTTTTAAAACTTTAAATACGTCTTTCGCATTATCAACTGATAGATATCGACGTAATTTACCGCTAGATATTGGATAATATTTAATGTTAGGTAATTGTGATTCAATCATTTCACGTTCTATACCTGTTTTAGAACCAATATAAAATGCGTCGTGCCCTTTATCAGTAGCTGTTGGAATTAAACTTAAATTGACCGATACATGTCCAACAGTACCGCCACCGGTAAATGCTATTTTAGACATAGTAATTAACCTCTATTCTTAAATGTTTTTATAATATGCGTAGAATGGTGCGCCTCTATCAAATGGATGATAGTCAATTTCTGCTTCACCGACTTTTATGAAACCAAATTTTTCAAAGAGTCCTTGTGCTGGCTTATTTAGAGCAAAAGTATCAGTTAAAAGAACATGGATATTATGTTCTTCAGCTAACTTAACTGCGAAATCAAATAACTCAGTAGCTGCTCCTTTATACTGTTGTGATCCAGCAAGTCTATGAATGACATAGGCACCTTCACGATCGATTGGCCATTCTAACTCATCATACCATTCTGATTGTTGTTGGTCGACCACGATAAAGCCATAAATTGTGTCATTTTCTTCCAACACATATAGTGTTTCGGTATTGATGTCTTCTTCAAAGTGTTCTGTAACTGGATATTTATCATCCCATTGATTATTATTAAATTCTTTCATTAATTTTTTGGCTTCTTCAACTAAAGTTTCTATTTGTGAAATATCTTGCATATTACCTAGTCTTATCATTGTTTTTGACACACCTCTTTATTTTAGTTTATTAATTAATTCATCTAAAACTTTATCTTCTTTATTAGCTTTTTCAACTAATAACTGTGTAAATTTCTCATTAGTGTTTTTATCGAATTTACCATTTAATGATAATTCATGTTCTGATTGGAATTTTTTAATAGCTGATTCCAAATTTGTATCAAATTGTTTAGAATCATTGTTAACGTCGTAGCCTAATGCATCTAAACCGATTTTGATAGATTTCACGTATTTTGTATTGTCACCAACAGAATAAGATTTATCAGTTGGAATGACACTGATAGATTGATATTTAGGTGAAGCTATTTTTGTATCAGGTTGTATACCTTTCCCATGAATATAATGACCATCAGGTGTTAACCATTTCATTTGTGTATATTTCAATAATGAGCCATCTTTAAATTCACGAGTTGTCTGTACTATTCCCTTACCAAAAGTTTTTGAACCGTAAACTTTAGCTTTTTTGTGGTCTCTCATTGCACCAGTAAATACTTCTGATGCACTGGCAGAACCTTCATTTACTAAGATACTAACTTTCATGTCTTTAGCTTCTTTAGAAGCGTCATTTGACGTTTTGATTGATTCTGTGTCATCGCCTTTTTCAAGTTTTACAACTGTCTGATCTTTATCTATAAAGATATTAGCCATTTTTACGGCTTCATCAAGTAGACCACCAGGATTATTTCTTAAATCTAATACTATATTACGAACACCGTCTTTATGAGCTTTAATAATAGCAGATTTAAGTTCGCCTGCAGTATTATCTTGGAATTTGTTTATAGTAAATACTCCAATGTTGTCTTTCTTCTTATATTCCACGCTTTTTACATGGATTTTACCACGTTTAATTTTAATTTCTTTTTCTTGAGAACCACGTTTTATTGTTAGTTTGACCATTGTTCCCTCTTTACCACGTACTAATTTTACTACTTGCTCTAAAGGTTTGCCTACTACGGATTTTTCATCCACTTTAGTAACAACATCTTTTGGTTGGATACCGGCTTTTTCAGCAGGAGAATCTTTCATTGGACTTGTAATCATAATTTGTTTATCTTTTTTTTGCATTTCTGCACCAATACCTACAAAGTCGCCTGAAACATCTTCATTAAAGCTTTTCGTTTCATCTTTAGTCATATAATCTGAATAAGGATCTTTAAGTTCTTTAACCATGCCATCTATAGCAGCCTCAGATAATTTACTAGCATTTTGTTTTTTGTAGTAATCATTATTCAGTGTCTTATAAGCATATTCAATTTTTTTAATTTCTTGACGTTCATCTTTAGTTAATCCACTTATTTTGTGACTGATACCAATTGTAGCAGCAACTGTAATACCAGCTGTAATAATGATAACTCCTAATAAAAGTACTATAATTTGCCAAGTTTTAAAATTGATTCTTTTATTAGAAGATGTTTCATTTTTATGTTTGGAGTCTATACTACTTTGTTTTTCCTCAGAATGTTGACTCATAAAACCACTTCCTCATATAACATCTTATGAATTTATAATTTCATCTAAAAAGATAATATAAGTATGTCGTTACTTAGACACAAACGCAACTTTTAAAAATTAAGTTGAATAAAAAGCACAAAAGGAGTGGGACAGAATTCATAATGAATTCGTTCCACCCCCGAAAAGATGACTAGAATTGAGAAAGGCTTGATATACTTCTCATTTAGCTAGCTGTTATGAAATTTTTAATGCAATTTTAATATGATACATGTGCTAATCACATTACTGAGTAAGTCAGAATTTTAACCATTCTGTATACTCTTCATATAAATCATCAAACACTGACATGGGTACTGATATGTCGCTTTGCATTTCAATATAGTCAGACAATTGATTGAAATCTTTTTCATGTTTTGGAAAAGACAAATCATTAAATATTTCTTCAGCTAATTCTCCCTTGCTATCTTTACGCCCTCTAACCGTTAGAGCAAATTGATAGAATGAATGTTCTTTCATTAGCTCATTGTCACATCAACAATTTTAGTTTCACCTTTAATGACTGCTTTAACATCATTAACGTGAATTGATTCAGTTTGATCTGAATTTGTAATAATAATTGGTGAAATAACATCTTTCGCATTATTTCTAATATATTCTAGATCAAATTTAAGTAATGGATCACCAACTTGAACAGTGTCGCCACTACTTACTAAGATTTCGAAACCTTGACCATCTAATTGAACAGTGTCTAAACCAATATGAACTAATATTTCTAAACCATTATCTGCTTTAAGTCCTATTGCGTGTTTAGTTGGAAATACATTGTCAACTTTACCTTCAATTGGAGAAACAACTTCTCCTTCAGTTGGGTTAATACCAAAGCCTTCGCCCATCATTTTTTGTGCAAATACTGGATCTGGAATATCCTCAATATTAATATATTCGCCAGTTAGTGGTGCATAGATTTCAATTTCTTTATTAACTTCTTTACCTTTACCAAATAATTTTTTAAACATAATTAGTCACTCCTATTTTTCAAAATGCGGAATTAAATCTCCATATCCAAGTTCTTCTAACTTATCATAAGGGATAAATTGAATCGCTGCGGAATTAATACAATAACGTAGTCCACCACTTTCTTTCGGACCATCGTTGAATACATGACCTAAATGACTGTTAGCATCTTCCGATCTAACTTCTGTTCTAATCATACCAAATGTTTTGTCTACGAGTTCAATGATTTCATTATCATCAATTGATTTAGAGAAACTTGGCCAACCACAATTAGATTCAAACTTTTCCTCAGAAGTAAACAATGGTTTGCCCGAAATTTTATCTACATAAATACCCTTATCAAAATGATTCCAATATTCATTTTGAAATGGAGGTTCAGTACCATTTTCTTGAGTAACTAAATATTCCATTTCATTTAATTCATTTTTAGCTTTTTTAATCATTTTGAGACCCCCAATGTGTTTCGATAAATGATTTTCTTCCTGATCCACGTTGATATTGCTCATAATGAGCAGGGTTTTTCTTGTAATAATCTTGATGATAGTCTTCAGCAGGATAAAAGTTTTTGTATGGAAGAATTGGCGTTATAACAGGTTTTTTAAAAATACCTTCTTCATTTAATTGTTGTATTTTAAGTTCAGCTGCTTTCTTTTGCTCTTCATCATGATAAAAGATAGCCGGTTCATAGCTTTCTCCTCTATCAAAGAATTGACCACCGCCGTCTGTAGGGTCAAAAGTTTTAAAATATACATCTAAGATATTTTCAAAGGACGTAATGTCTGAGTTGAACTGAATTTGAACAGCTTCCCTATGTCCAGTTTGATTAGTACAAACTTGTTCATACGTTGGATTTTCAACATGACCTCCACTATATCCAGATACTACCTCTTCAATACCGGGATATGATGTAAAAGGCTTAACCATACACCAGAAACATCCTCCAGCTAAAGTTGCATATGCCATATTACTACCTCCTCTGTCATTATTTAAATTTACGATATAAATACTATTATTTAAAGTAATCTACTCACATTGATGAATTTTATTAAAAGAACAATAGGAAGTAAACAATGAGATTAATTTGATTCACGAACAACAACCAAGCCGATTGCTCCTTGACCAGTATGAGTTGAAATAACTGGTGTCGTTACATTAACATCATATTTCTGTTGGCCGAATACCTCATCAAATTGCAACTTGAGCTTGTTAACAAAGTCAAGAACGTTTGCGTGAGCAACACCAATCGATTTAATTTTATTTTTATCGATAAATTCTGAAATTTCTTTTTTTAGATATTGAATACTAGAATTTTGTGTACGTGCATTATGTACGATTTCTAAATATCCATCTTCTAAAGTGCCGACGGGTTTAATTTTCATTATATTACCAATAAAACCTTTTGTCTTACTTATGCGCCCACCTTTAATTAATTGATTTAATTGTCCAATTACAACAAAGAGTTTAGTGTTCTTTTGTAATTCTTTGAGTTTGTCTACGATTTGATTAGACGAAAGATTCGTATTAATTAATTCAACAAGTCGTTGGATTTGGTAGCCGAGTCCGAATGAAATAGATTTGGAATCAATTACGGTTACTTTAGTGTCAACCATATCACTGGCTTGCAAAGCAGTTTGGTATGTACCGCTTAGACCTGATGACATATGGATACTAAAGATTTCAACATCCTCTTTACCAAGTTCTTCGTATAGTTCAATAAATTTCCCGATTGGTGGTTGGCTTGTTTTTACGTCGGCATCTTCCTCAATTCGTTGAATATAAGCCTCAGATGTAATATCTATTTGATCAACAAATGATTTTCCGTCAATCGTTAAGCTTAAAGGTACTACGTGTATATTATTTTGTTTTAGATATTCATGTGATAAATCTGATGTAGAATCCGTCACGATAATTTGTTTAGTCATAAGTGCCTCCGGTATATCAATTTAATTTAATGTTTACGTACTAAATGTAAAAACGTATGTGGAATTGTATTTTTCTCATCTAACTCTCCGTCTACCGATGACTCTACTTCCCATTTTTCAAAAGTATAAGGTGGGAAAAATGTATCGCCCTGATGTTTACCATCAACAACAGTAATGTACATATCATCTACTTTATCAATCATTTCTTCAAATAATGATTGACCACCAAAGATGAAAATGTGACCTTCTAATTTGTAAATATCATCTATAGAATGAATCACATCTACACCATCAACGTTAAACGTTGTGTCACTCGTTAACACTACATTTCTTCTGTTAGGAAGCGGTTTACCAATTGACTCAAATGTTCTTCTCCCCATCACTAGTGTATTTCCAGTTGATAATTTTTTAACATGTTTCAAATCATTAGGTAAATGCCACGGTAAATCATTATTATATCCAATAACGCGTTGTTCATCATGTGCTACTAAAATTGATAAAGTCATATTTCCCCTCCGTATGAAAAAATTGTTTATATTAATAACCGCAAAATTTCAGCCTATTATACTGCAATAGGTGCCTTAATTGCAGGGTGTGAGTTATATCCAATTAATTCTAAATCTTCGTAATTGATATCGAAAATGGATGCATTTGAATTAATTTTTAAAGTTGGCGGATCAAAACTGTTTCTAGACAATTGTGTTTTTATTGCTTCAATATGATTAGAGTAAATATGTGCGTCACCAAAAGTATGCACAAATTCTCCAACTTCAAGATCACATTCTTTTGCTATTAAATGTGTTAATAATGCATAGCTAGCAATATTAAATGGTACACCTAAGAAAATATCTGCACTTCGTTGATACAATTGACAACTTAATCTGCCATCTTGAACATAAAATTGGAACATAGTATGACATGGTGGCAAAGCCATGCTATCTATTTCTGTTGGATTCCATGCTGAGACAATATGTCGGCGAGAATTTGGACTATTTTTAATTTGTTCAATAACTGTTTTAAGTTGATCAAAGTGGTTACCTTCTTTATCTACCCAATCTCTCCATTGTTTACCATATACATTACCTAAATCTCCGTATTTTTTTGCAAATGAGTTATCATTTAAAATGTGTTGTTTGAATTTAGACATTTCTTCTTTATACAGTTCATTAAAATTATCATCTTGTAGTGCTCTATGACCAAAATTGGTCATATCAGGACCATGATAATCATTAGATTGCACATATTTTTCGAAGGCCCACTCATTCCAAATATTATTATTATATTTTAGTAAGTATTGTATATTTGTATCGCCTTTAATAAACCATAATAATTCTGTAGCGATAAGTTTGAAAGATACTTTTTTTGTTGTAAGTAATGGGAAACCCTTAGATAAATCAAATCGTAACTGATGACCAAATTTAGAAATAGTACCGGTATGAGTACGATCATCCCGTTGATTACCAATTTCTAATATTTCTTCGCATAAAGCATGATAAGCTGAATCAAAGGAATTTAACATTTTGCTCATCTCCTAGAATTGTTTATATTACTGAATATTATACTAGATAATGCGTATTTATAAAATTAAAATAAAAAAATCCCAAATATAAAATTAGTTTTTAATTTTATATTTGGGATTGAAAAGTGAGTCCTTATTTATTCAATTCAAGTTTATACCCTTAATTTAGGATTACAATAGTAACTCTGAGTGTATTCTTTAATAAGGATGACTCAAATTATTTAAAATTATACTGCTTAACAGTTTTCGTCAAATGCATCTTTAATATCCATACAGATATCTTGAATGTCACGACCTTCGATATATTCCCTAGGGATAAAATGTTTTAATACTGTTCCTTTAAATAAAGCGTAGGATGGACTTGATGGAACTTGTTGGATGTACTCTCGCATCGCTTGAGTTGCTTCTTTATCCTGTCCAGCAAATACAGTGATTTTATTTGTTGGTTTTTTGTCATTTTGCTCTGCTACGGCAACAGCTGCAGGTCTGGCTAAGCCAGCAGCACAACCACATGTAGAGTTAATTACTACAAATGTTGTATCTTCTTCGTTAACATTTTTCATATAATTTGATACATCTTCACTTGTTTCTAAACTTTCAAAACCATTTTCAGTGAGTTCAGCTCTCATTTGTTGTGCTAATTCTTGCATATATTGTTCATAAGGATTCATAATTTTCACTCCTAATTTAATTTTACTTTAACATAATTATTTATTTCGATTAGCTATTTGTTTCCATACAGAACCTAGTGCCTCATTACCATTTTCAATTCTAGAAATTGCCATCTCAATTTGAAGTTTGACCTCATAAGCAGGATCATTAGCGTGTGACTTTAGGCTAGGTAATTGTTCAGGTCCGCCTTCATCAAATAGAAACATAGCAGCTCTCCAGCGTACAATTTTTTGCGGATCATTTAAGGCTTTTTCCATTTCAGGCAGAGCCTCTTTAAAACCTAAATCACTTAAGCAATCTCCAGCAGTGCGTCTAACAGCTGGACTCTTATCATGCAAGCCTTTATATAAGTATGGAAGAATTTCTTTATCTTCAATCATGCCTATTAATACTATAGCTTGTCGTCTTAGGGGTGCTTTATCTTCTTGTAAAGCTTCATCTAATAAGTCAATATTTTGAAATGTAGGTGTTGGAAATTCTTTTAACATTCTTAATTTATCTTTCCAATCAGTAGCCTCTTTATATTCATTTAAAGTTACATGGTGATATTGTTGTTGCGGAATAACAATATCAGTTTCTAATGCAGTTTGAACTAGAGATGCTAACTTTTCAGATGGATATAAAGCAATGATTTCTTCGTACACTTCATTCATAACTTCTTCTAAATCACCGTATCTAACTCCCAAATCTTGCCATTTACGTAAAAACACAACATTGTCTCCATCTTTTTGAGCTTTTAACATACTCTCAACAAAATAGTCCGGCAACTGCTTACGATTTTCATCTGAAGTCGTAGTGAGTTTAATTTGATATGGAATACCTTTAAACATAAGTGCTTCAGCTTTAATCTCTCCATAGTGTTCATCAAGCTTTTGTGATGAATCTATAAATGACTCACTATTTAAAGTTGAAGTGATTTGAGGTAAGACCACTTCCCAATCGGATTTAGGCTCTTTATCAATAGCTAAGAAGTCCATCACATAAAATATAGATTTGACACCGTCAATTGCTAATAAATCATTAATAAATTGTGGTTGTTGTTCTTCTATGTATGTGAATGTATTAGATTTATTATCTTCCCTTTTGTTAGATAATACGATTTTCATAGTATTAGGGCTTGGTGTCGGCTCTACTCTTAATATTTCCATAAGTGCATGTCCCCTTGTAAATATTTATTCAAAAGTATATTGAATTTGAGGAAGAATATTATTCCAATCTGCATTATCTTCTTTATCGACAGAAATAAAATCCATAACATAGAATATTGATTTTACACCCTCAATCTCGAACAGTTTATTTATGAAATCAGGTTGTCCTTCTTGTGCAGAAGTAAATGTATTAGATTTGTTATCTTCTCTTTTTTCACTTAGGTTAATTTTCATAGTGTTATGATTTGGTGTTTCTTCAATTGAAACAATTTGCATAGTCCTTACCTCCTATTGAAGTTCATTACCTAATTGTTTGATTTGTTTACCTATCGAACACTCAGATATACAAAAATGGTGTGCTTGTGTCTTACCTTCCGTCTTTCTGATATGTGTTTTTAGTAAACATTTTTCACAATAGGTATTCATTAATTCATCAATTTTATCAATTGCTTCTTGTTCGGAATGTGTAAGTATAACAGTCACTCCTTAAATACAGTATTGTCTTAATATAAGCATGGAATAAGTATAACTTAATTTGTATTTATTTTGAAATAATCGATTTAATAAATAATAAGTGTTGATGAAAACGGTAAGTCTTATTGCATTTATGTAGTAATTACTATAAAATAATTAAGTTGTTTTTTGCGGTTTCTAAACACCCGCATCATCAAAATTTAGGAGGATATTTATGTATAATGAAATTTTCGGTGTAACAACATTTCTTGTTACATTTATATTAATGGTTATAATGTTTCGATGTTTTGGCAAACAAGGCTTAATTGCTTGGGTAGCAATTGGTACAATTATTGCTAATATTCAAGTAATCAAAACAGTTCATATTTTTGGTATTTCTGCTACTTTGGGTAATGTCATGTTTGCGTCTATTTATTTAGCTACAGATATACTTAATGACATTTATGGTCGCAAAGTTGCGAAAAGAGCTGTATGGTTAGGATTTTCTTCTACATTGGTTATGATTATTGTTATGCAAATGTCACTACATTTTATACCGGCACCTGAGGATATGGCTCAAAAATCTTTATCAACAATATTTGATTTAGTGCCAAGAATTGCATTAGGTTCAATTATTGCGTATATTATTGGACAACACGTTGATGTATTTATTTTCTCCGCAATTAAAAAAGTATTTAGCTCAGATAAAACATTTATCATTCGTGCTTATGGTAGTACCATGTTAAGTTCAATTATTGACACAGCACTGTTTGTCACAATTGCGTTTGCAGGAACTTTACCAAATATGGTTGTATTCGAAATATTCATTACAACTTATTTATTAAAACTTATTTCTACTATATTTAATGTACCATTCGGTTATATAGCTAAATCTATGTATCGTAAAGGTCAAATTCATAAACTAGATAAGGGATATTAAAGAATATTATGGGAATGGAAATGATTTCTTAATGAAATCTATGCCATTCCCTATTTTCTTATTTTGTAATACGATAAGAATAGTGAAATTATAAAAATTAAAAAGGTGTTAAATTTATATGGCAAAAATTTACTTTGATGCAGCTACCAGAGGTAATCCTGGGCGAAGTGCATGCGGAATAGTTATCAAAGAGAATGATGAAAAGTATGTATATACGCACGACTTAGGGGAACTAGATAATCACAGCGCGGAATGGGCTGCCCTTATTCATGCACTTGAACATGCTCGTGAACTGAATGTTGTTAATGCTTTATTATATACTGATTCAAAATTAATTGAAGATAGTGTTAATCAAGGATTTGTAAAAAACGCACGATTTAAACCATATTATGAGAATTTGGAAATACTTGAAAAAAGTTTTGAATTGGTGTTTGTAAAATGGGTACCTAGAGAACAAAATAAAGAAGCAAATCATATGGCGCAACAAGCATTGTTTAAACTAACTAAAAAGAAAAATTAACATTAGTTTAATACATTACACCCCTCTATTTAATTTGAAATTAAATAGAGGGGGTGTTTTTTAGTTAAGTAAAAAAGCCATTACTTCTCTTCTTTTTTAAATCTTCTTAATAATAATGCGATCCCACTTAATAGTGAAGTCATTAAGAATGCAGTTGATGATTCACTATTGTTGTAACCAGTGTTAGGTAAAGAGCCTACAGTATTTTGATTTCTATCATTTTGATTATGATTGTAATTGTTGTGATAATTTTGATTATTACCATTTTGATTATAGCCATTCAAATTATCACCTTGATCACCTGTATTTCCACTATTGTGTTTTGAATCTTTTTGAATTGTATTGTGAGTACGACGACCATTTTTATCTGCTCTATCATTGTCTGCTAATGTTGCTTTAACTGGTTTAGATAAAGAACTATTTGGTTGTGCTGCATTGTCAGTCGCTTTTACGTAAATATTTCCTTCAGGGATTGGAAGATTTGGCGTTATTGTTACGTGCCCTTGACCGTCTGTAATGCCAGAACCAATGATATTACCATCCTTATCAATAATATCAACATGAGTATTGGGGTCAGTCGTAATTGAAATTGGTGTTAGAGTTCCACCTTTATCAGAAACGTCTGTATTAAATGTTGGTATATTCGGTGGCGTCGTATCAGTCGCTTTTACTGGATCCGAAATTGAACTGTTAGGTACTTCCGCATTATCTGTTGCCTTGGCAGTGACATTACCTTCAGGAATAGGTTTAGTTGGTGTAATAAACGCACGTCCAGTACTATCAGTCATGCCAGAACCAATCACATTACCATCTTTATCTAAAAGTTCAACTTTAGTATTTGGATCAGTAGTTACTTCCACAGGATCAATACTACCGGCTTTACCACCCAAGTTACCCACAACAGATGGTTTTGTAGGTGGTGTTGTATCAGTCGCTTTTACTGGTTCAGAGGTAGAACTATTAGGATGTTCTGCATGGTCAGTCGCCTTAGCAGTGATATTGCCTTCAGGAATTGCTTTATTCGGTATGATTGTCACTTGTCCAGAACCATTTGTTTCACCAGAACCTAAACTATTACCATCTTTATCAAACAATTCAACAGTTGTGTTAGGATCAGTCGTAACAGTGATTGGCGTTTGAGTACCAGCTTTGCCACCTATCTCTGTATTAAAAATTGGAATGATTGGTGGTGTTGTGTCCGTTGCTTTTTTAGGCTGAGAAGTAGAACTATTTGGATGTTCTGCGTTATCAGTTGCTTTAGCGGTTACATCACCTTCCGGAATCGGACGATTAGGTTTAATTGTTACGTGTCCAGTAGAATCAGTTGTTCCAGATCCCAGACTATTACCATCTTTATCAAACAATTCAACAACCGTGTCAGGATCTGTTGTAACTGTAATCGGTGTTTGAGTACCAGCTTTACTAGTTAGGTCAGTTTCTAGATTAGGTGAAGTTGGTGGTGTTAAATCTGTTACATTTACTGGGTCTGAATAACTGCTATTTGGTGTTTCCGCATCATCTGTTGCTTTTGCCGTTAATGGTCCTTCAACCAATGGTCTATTTGGAGTAATTGTAATATGTCCAGTATGATCAGTCATTCCACTACCTAATAAATTATTATCTTTATCAAATAATTCAACTTTAGTATCAGGGTCAGTAGTAATTTCAATTGGTGTTACTGTACCTACTTTATCCACTAAATTTGTATGAATAATTGGTTTATCAGGCGGTGTAGTGTCGGTAGCTTTCTTAGGATCTGAAGTAGATGAGTTTCCACTATCGTCAGTAGCTACAGCTGTTACATTACCTTCAGGAATAGGTCTAGTTGGTACAATGTAAGCATGACCTTTATCATTTGTTCTTGAAGCCCCTAAAGGTTTATTGTATTTATCCCTTAATTCAATTCTTGTAAAAGGATCAGTTGTAACTTCGATTACAAATGGTCTATGTTGAGGGTCTATATTCAACGCTTCCACAGGATCTGATGTAACACTTTCCGTACCACGAGTGGCTCTTGCCGAAACATTACCTTTGGGAATCCACTGCTGTGGAGTAATAGTGACATGACCCGTTTCATTTGTTCTACCAGTACCCATTGTTGCACCATCTTTATCCAATAGTGCTACCTCAGTATTAGGTGAAGTCAATATTTCAATTGGTCTTTTCGTATTAGCTGCATCGCCCACACTTGTAACAAAAGTTGGTTTAATAAGCGGTGCTTGCTGATCATTTGTCGTTGGTGATGAAGGGTTTGTTGCTGGATTAGAAGAATCTTCAACTGTTCCTGTAACTACTCTAGTGAAATCAGTTTCATCTGAATTAGAAGCTCTTTTTTTTCTAATGTGAATGTTTTGTGGATGATTTGATACACTAGAATCATTATTAGTTTGTTTAATTAATTTAACTTTATTATTAGTGTTATTGACTTGATTTGATTGTACTTGACCTGTGTTATTATTGGCTAAATGTTGAATTGACGTATTTGTACTTTCGTTAATTATACTTTCTTGATTGTTATTCGTAAGTTGTTGAGTGAGATTTAAATGCTCGCTAGCTTGTGCATCGTTGTTTACCCCTAAAAATACGAATGTCGCTACTAATGTTGAAAAAGTACCGATTGCATATTTACGAATGCTAAATTTTTGTAATTGATTATGTTGATTCATGGTGCGATATTCTCCTTTACTATTTTAGTGGAAATTAATAAAAGTTATTGTTTATGACATTTTAATTTAGCGCATTTCACATAACTATTAATTTAATATCATACTAGATATAGAAATCAAATTTAATTTATATAATATTATTATATCATTCGTTTTGTAATAAATGTTGTGATATTTAAAAATAGTCTTCTTATTTTAATTCGTTTCTAAACGGGGTAAAGTTTTTAATAAATGTCTCTGAAATATTTCGTCAAATTATATTGATATGATTATATTTTCAATAGATACTTTAATTTTAAATTAATATAAATATATGAATTTTTGAAAATCAAAAATCCACTGAAATCATTTAAGATCTCAGTGGATTTTCTAATTAGCATATATATAAGAAATATTAGAATTACTTATTTCTGTTATTATCTTTTCTTCTACCAATTAGTAAAACAAAGCTACCTAGTAGTGTAACTAAATAAGGTAAAGAATTATCTGTTGTTTCTTTTATACCAGTATTTGGTAAATCTTTTACTTTATTTTTAGAAATACCATCTACATTAGTTTCATTTTTCTTTACACCACGTATTGTATTTTTAGATTTATTTGAATTTTGGTTTCTATACTCTTTTGAATTATGGTTCTTAGATATTTTTGTTTTATAGTGTTTAGCTTTTTTACCTGATTTTACAGTCGGTTTAGTAGCTTTTACTGGCTTAGATACAGAACTATTAGGATGTTCTGCATTATCCGTGGCTTTTACAGTGACATTACCTTCTGGAATAGGCACCGTTGGTGTAA
>NZ_KV830622.1:0-236 GCF_001836805.1 Staphylococcus sp. HMSC062A01 | reverse complement strand
TGTCCCTCTGCATCAATGGCACGATATAAATAGCTCCATTTTCCTTTTATTTTGATGTACGTCTCATCAATACGCCATTTGTAATAAGCTTTTTTATGCTTTTTCTTCCAAATTTGATATAAAATTGGGGCATATTCTTGAACCCAACGGTAGACCGTTGAATGATGAACGTTTACACCACGTTCCCTTAATATTTCAGATATATCACGATAACTCAATGCATATCTTAGATAGTA
>NZ_KV830621.1:101024-170589 GCF_001836805.1 Staphylococcus sp. HMSC062A01 | reverse complement strand
TCGGATGTTCTGCATTATCTATAGCCTTGGCAGTGACATTACCTTCCGGAATAGGTCTTGTAGGTGTAATTGACACTCGACCTGAACTATCTGTTGTTCCGGTACCTATGATTTGCCCATTTTTATCTAATAATTGAACATTCGTATTCGGATCAGTTGTAACTGTAATCGGATCAGTCGTACCTGCTTTTCCAACTAATGGTGAAGTGACTCTAGGTTTAGTTGGTGGTGTAGTATCCGTCGCTTTTCTAGGTGCAGACGTTGAAACGTTGTTAGCAGGGTCATACGCTTTGGCAATCACATTACCTTCTACAATAGGTGTTGTAGGAGTGATTATTATATGACCATTTCCGTCAGTCGTACCTGTACCTATAATGTGCCCATTTTTATCAATTAAATCCACTCGTGTATTTGGATCTGTAGTAACAGTAATCGGTGTTAAAGTTGTTGCTTTACCAGTTAAATCTGTATCGACAGTTGGAACTGTTGGTGGAATAGTATCTGTTACTGATACGTGATCAGAGTCTATTGAGTTAGGTGTCTCTGCACCATCTGTAGCGCGTGCGTAGATTTTACCTAAAGGTAGTGGTGCTGTTGGCGTAACAATACCGTGGCCGTCTATTCCAGTAAGAATTAAACCATAACTTTTTCCATTTTCATCAAAAATTTCCACTCTAGTCATAACATCTGTAGAAACATCAATAGGTGTTCTCGTACCCACTTTATTTACTAAATTAGTATTAATTACTGGTTTTCTAGGTGGTGTTGTATCAGTAACGTGTCTTGGATCAGATGTTGCATTATTAGTTGCATCAGTTTGATCATATGCTTTTGCAGTGATATTACCTTCGAAAAGATAATGATCTGGAGTGATATTCACATGTCCATTAGAACCAGTAATTCCACGACCGATGACATTATTATTTTTATCTAATAGTTCTACTCGCGTATTTGGTGTAGATGTAATGTCGATAACTGGTGTAGAGAAAGCTTTACCTGCAACATCTGTGTTAATGACTGGTTTCATTACAGGTATAAGTGTTGTCGCTTGAACAGGAATCGAAACAGAACTATTCGGATGTAAAGCATTATCTGTAGCTTTCGCAGTCACATTTCCCTCAGGAATAACTCGATCTGGCGTAATAATCACATGACCACTAGCATCCGTTGTACCTGCTCCAAAAATACGTCCATTTTTATCAATTAATGCAACATGTGTGTTTGGATCAGTAGAAACATCAATAGGTGTTAATGTACCAGCTTTATATACTAATCGAGTGTTAATGACTGGTGTTGTAGGTGGAATCGTGTCAGTTGCTAATTTAGGATCGGATGTTGAAACTTTTGATTCATCACTGTGATTATAAGCTTTTGCAGTGACATTACCTTCAGGTATAGGACGAGTTGGTGTAATGAAAGCATGTCCATTAGAACCTGTAGTACCTGTACCAATTTTATTGCCATTTTTATCGAAAATTTCTACTTTAGTACTCGGATCAGTAGAAACGTCGATGACAGAAGTTGTTGTTGCTTTACCTACTAAATTAGAGTTAATAGTTGGTTTTAATGGCGGCTGATTTTCGATAGAAGTTAATGCACTATCTTCAGGTAATAAACGACCTGATAAAACAGTATAGGCAGTTTTACTTGTACCACCCATTGCTGCTGTGTTGGCATATGACCAAGCGTTTTCCAATTCTGCATTCGTCACATTATCTCTTAATTTAACTTCAAGATGCATGTGATAAGCGCGATTTGCACCTTCTGGATGGTTGGGATCCACTTGAATACCAATTCCATAGTTCCAACCACTGAAAATGCCTCTTTGGTCTTCGACTGCTCTTCTCAAATCAGGATTATTTCTATTTGAGTGGAAATATTCGTTCGCATCAGAATTATAACTTCTGCCAGGACGAACACCATAACTGAGATAAAATGTTGTGTGACCAAAGTCATGTTGATTGCTATTTAGCATATCAAACATTTGAGTACTGTTATCTGGATCGATGATAAAATCGCTCGGTGACTCACTCAATAGACTGTTACTACCACTTCTTCTTTCATAAGCGGTATAAGATAGATTTCTAACTGAATCACTCGAAAATGAGCCATCTGAATTTAATTTCATTACTTTATATGGTAATAGCAATGTCATACCTAGACGATGTTGAGAACCACGTGGAATGAAATTAAATCCATCATTGTTGAAGAAAACATCATAAACTAAGTATTTTGAATTTCCATCACGTTTATAATAAGCACGCATTACGGTCTTTCTAAATGTAATATTTTCCACACCATTAACTTGTTGACCAGTACCTAACGCCCTACCATCAGATAATGAGGCATAGTTATGTTGGTACACAATGACGTTTCTACCGGCATTCCAACGACCATTTAAAGTTGTAAATCTAAAATTAGTACCCTTTTCAATTTGTTGACCGTTTCTTGGATCGCGTTTACCTGAATGAGAACGAGTAATCACATTTGCTAATGAATTACGCGTTCGCTCTAATCTTGTAACTAATTCTAGAAGTGATTGTTGCGAGACATTACTAGATTGAGTGAAACGACTACTTTCTACAATTAATTTTTTCGCTTCTTCAATATGAGGATTTGAAGGTTCTATAGTTTCAACTTCTAATAATTTACTTTGAATTTCTTGAGTAAGATTAGTCAGTTTAGAAATGTTTTTGTCATCAATTTTCTGTTTGTTATCCGACTTAGATTCTTTAGGTGTGTCTAGCTTATCATCATGGTTACTTTGATTCGAAGATTGCGTCCCTACGATCGATGAAGATTTTTCTTTCAGTTCATTTGTTTTTTCATCTTTAGTGACTGGCGATCTTTCTTCCATCTTTTCTTTAATAGATGTTGATGTCGAATTAGTAATTTCTTTTTCGCTTGTTTGAGTTTCTATTGCATTTTTTTCTGTAGTTATCTTGTCATTTTCTTTTGATTGCTTATTGATTTCTGCAGCTTGATCAGGAGTTTGATCATTTTGAATTGTTATTGCATCATTTGGATTACTATTATTGTCTCGGGATGCTTGTGGTTCAGTACTTTGCTGTGCTTTTTCAACTGTCGTATTGGTATATTCACTCGCATGGGCTTGATCAGTATGCGTTCCTAAAAATACTAACGTGGCGATTAATGTTGAGAAAGTTCCCACTGCATACTTTCGAATACTGAACTTTTGCAGTTTATCTCGATGATTCATTGATGTGCTTCTCTCCTATTCTATGTTGTATATTCTTGATGTTGATGTTATGAGTAGTTTTGAAAAAGTAATTCCGATAACACATAGCTCAATATCAAATGGATTGATAATTAAGTTACCATATTTATTGTCTTAATTTTTTCAGTCATTAGAACATAAAAAATTGCTCGACAAAAGTTTCACAACTCCTCTCGGGTGTTAATTTCAATTATCATTATGAAATGAACAATTCAGTAGTTGTTCTATTTAATAATATCATTAATTTAATTGAGTGTGAAATAGATTTTAATTTAATAAAATAAAAAAATATAAATATTGAGAATCGTTATAAATCAGTTGAAAAAGAGACTCAAAACACATTATAGGTCTTGAGTCTTTGTACTAAATTATAATTTTGTTGATATATATTTTCCAGAAACATAAAGTTCATGTTCGTTGCAAATTGAAAGTATGTGGTTAAGTGAATGTGCATAAGCCATATCTCTATAAATTTCCATGCTATTTAGTGGCACATCAGTAAATATTTCGGCTAACTTTTTTGACAAAGTTAAATTATACTTATCTGCTTCAATTTTCTTACGTTGTCCAGGAGTCAATTGTTCAATATTGGATAATACATTCTCAACACTTCCATAGGTTTGAATTAATTTAAGAGCTGTTTTTTCACCTATACCTTTAACACCAGGATATCCGTCTGCAGAATCACCCATAAATGCTTTAATATCAATTAATTGTTGTGGATTTAACTGATATTCTTCATTAAAACGAGTTAAAGTATAACGATTATAAATATTAAATCCTTTCTTTATTAACCAAACTTCTACATTATTATTAATGCATTGTAATAAGTCTTTATCTCCAGTGATGATGTGGACCTCGTTATTATCAGAAAATGTTTTTGCCAAAGTTCCTATCACATCATCAGCTTCATAATTAGTCATTCCAACATTTATAAATCCAAATTGGTCTGAAATTTCTTTGACGTAGTCAAACTGTGGAATAAGCTCTTCTGGTGGTGCTGGACGATTTTGCTTATAGTTGGTATACATATCATTTCTAAAAGTGGATTGTCCCATATCCCAACATACAGCTACATGACTAGGATTGATTTCATTTATTGCTGTGAAGATATGTCTAACGAAACCTTGAATTCCGTTAGTTGGTATACCTTTTGAATTATACATAAATTGATTGTGTAAACTTGTAGCATAGAAATGTCTAAATAATAAAGCCATTCCATCTACTAATAGGACACGATTTTTCATATTTTGTGCCTTCCTTCTATTTTAATAGTGCGTTTAATTTTTGATTCGCAATACGTAATTGCTCGATTAATGTATTGTCTAAATTAAATGATAATAATTCATCGATTTGATCTTGAATTGCATCCTCAATTTGCGCAAATTTCTCTTCAGTTTCTTTATTCATCGAAGCAACATACTGAATCAATGCCTGTCTAAATTCACTAATTTGATTTTGTAATAACTCCAACGTATTTGAACTGATTTGTTCTTGTAACTCTCGTTGAGTATTTGGGTTCAAAATTCGACGTTTCGTTAATTGTTTAGGTAAAGCATTAATCATGTCATTTAAATCAACACGCAAGAATGCCTTTTCAGTAAAATTAGGCATAATTGAAAAATCTGAATTAATAAATACATGCAATTGATTTAATTTTTGGATTGTCGGTGCGACTTGTTCGCTAAGTTGACGGTTATAATATTTCTTGATTCGTTCAACTAATAAACTTTGTTCTAAATATAGTCGTTGATGTATTTGATCTAAAAATGCTTTAGAAGAAATTTTCTTTTCATCATTAAAATCACTATTTTGAGTCATCTGACTATTAAATATACTTTTAACATCATCCAATAATTGTAATTTTAATCTGCCATTTAAATGATAAATCTGATCTTCAACTTCATTATTAGTATGTTGTTCTGTAGTAAATAGCAATTGATTTGGTAACCTTTGTTCATTTTGATATTTCTTCAATTGATGCTGACGTTGTTCAATATGAGATTGGTTAGTTTTATAATCATGAATCATCTCTTCGAAAGAAATATTGATTTGCTCAAGTTGTTTAACCATTTGTTGCTCTAAAATTATATTTGAATCAACTTCTACAAATTGGTCAATGCTATGACGCAGCTGATTAATACCTTCATCGTTCCCTCTCAATGCTTTTCTACTTGAAACACCAAAGATATCTGACTTCAAGTTTACTTGAGTTAAAGCATCTTTAACGTAATGTTTTACCGCAGCTAAATCATCACTGTTTTCAGCAAGGTCTACAGCGTTGATAACCATTTTGAATGCTTGATTTTCATTAAGTTGATTCATCTCTTTCATATGTTCGATGAAGTTTTTATCATTATCTGTAAATGAATGATTAAAATAACTCACATATAAAATTAAATCGGATGAAGTTAAAATTTGTTCAGTTTCGTTTGTATGACGTTGATTGTTTGAATGTAAGCCTAGTGAATCAACGATTATTTTTCCTTTCAACCATTCTAATGGTAAATTGATGTGCACGGTTTTAACAAAAGTAGCAAACTCATCTTCAGCACTCCATTTTTTTATTTCCTCTTGAGAAATCGTATGTTTCATACCTTCATCCAACATATCTTTATATATAGAAAAATGTTTGTGAACTGCACTTACAAAAGCAAGTTGCTTCTTTTCTAATTTGTTTTTTAATTGTGGTACATCAGATTGGACAAATGCTTCGAGTGATTCGAAAGAAACATTATGGTATTCAATGAGTTGATTAAGTTCATTTAATAGTTGTTCTTCAGTTTTAAGTGTGATTTGACTATCCTCACCGTAAGATAATTCAGTCGTAGCTGCAGTTGTAGGATTTGGTGAACTTACTAAGTATTGCCCACCTAATAAGGCATTAATTAAACTACTTTTTCCTGCACTGAATGTACCAAATACACCAATTTTGACAAGTTTATTTTCTAATCGTTCTAATGTATCTTTAATATCATTTTTTGTTCTATCAAATAATGGTACAGGTTCAATAATGTTTAATGCTTCTTGAATGTTAACCTTTTTAGTATTACGCTCATTTAAATTTTCATCAGACGCGCTCTCATCTTTTTCTAAAACTTGATCATTGTTTTCTAAAATATAGTTTGCTTCAGTTCTTCCTATTAATTTATCTAAAGAGTCATCCATATGGATATAATAATGTTGATAATTTTTAGTTGTTAGAGATTCTTTTAAATTTTGTAATTCAATATAATGCTCATATATCTGTAGATCATCATTAGTTTCTTCAGTTAAACCTTGCGCTTGTGTATGATCAATCGCTTGATTAAATAACGGATTGGATTGTTTTTCTACAAAATTAGTAATAGCTTTAAGCACTTCATCACTAAAAGTAAGTACATAAGTATTACTTATACTCGTTTGAGGTTGATATAAATTGGAAATTAAACTTGAATCTATTTCGTAATGTTGATTTAATACATCATGATTAACTTCAGAGTTATTAATAAAACGTGTTAAAAATGACATGTCCTCTCGTAAGGGTTGTCGAATTTGTTGATTAACTTTGTCTTGAAGTTTAGAAACAACATTCTGTAAGCGTGCTTCTTGTTCCTCTTTTTTTTTCTTCTTTTTGTTTAAAAAGCCGCCAACTTTAAAATCATCACTCATACTTTCAAGATAATGTCTAATATCTTCACGCATGTCATGTGTCATAATGTATGCATTATCTAATATATCTTTTCGCTTTTGTTTTAAAAAACTTAATAATTGATCAGGATTATTTAAGAGTCGAGCTTCTTCACTAACGGCTTGATTTTGTTGAAATTTAGCATAGGCTTGTTCAAATTCATCTTCATTTATATTAAGCTGTTCTAGAATATCTTGTAGTTCATTTTGAATATATCCTAATTGAGCCTCTGTAATAAACTTAACTGTACGATTTACATAATCCTCAATAGGTTCTCTATAATTATCATTCTGTATTAAATATTGAGAAAGACGTGAAAGTTCATTTTCGGGATGATCGAATTTTGTTACATAGAAAATATCTGTAAGTTTAATATCCCAATCTTCTATTGATTTATTGACTCTTTGTTTGAAAGTTTCAAAAGTAATTTCATCTTCATTATGTTTATCGATTTGATTAATGATAAAAATGACTGGTATACCTACATCATTCATTCTTTTAATAAATTGAAAATTTAATGCAGATTGTACATGATTGTAATCTACTGTATAGAACAAAATGTTGCTTGTATACATGAATTGTTCAGTTGTAGACTGATGTGTAGTTACGTTTGAATCTACCCCAGGTGTATCTTGAAGCGTAAAACCATTTTTGAATTTTGAAGAAGGAAAATTAATTTCAACAGACTCTACATCTACATTTAAACGATTCATTTTTTTGACTTCATCATATGTTATTAATTTTGTATATTGTTGATTTTCTAAATTAGCTATAATTTCTTGTTTGTCTGCAACTGATACGATTGCAGTATTACTTGTGGTAGGTACTGGTGAACTTGGAAGAATATCTTGTTCTAATAATAAGTTAATTAATGTAGATTTCCCCGCTGAAAAGTGACCAACAAAAGAAGCGGTATATTGATTTAAATATACCTTTTTTATTACTTGATTAATAGTATGTATTAAAGTTGAATTTTTTGATTTTTCAACTTCTTTTTTTAATTTATATAAAATATCTAATTGTTCATTATTAGCCATGCTAAGTCCCCTTTGTTTCAAACATTCAAATAAAAAAGTAACAGCCTGAGACATACTTAATGTAACAGGCTATTCTTAATCGGGTAGGCAGATTTAAAATTAAATATACTGTTTAAGTTTATTCAACAAAAATTATACTTACTAAAGTAAAAACTTTAATTTTTATTTCTGACTCGCTACCTATTTATTAAATTTTATCACAACAATAGTTTGAAACAAATATAAAGAATAGTTAATTGAACCAAGCTGGTTTATCTCCATCAGTGTTTGGTTTATTAACACCTATGTTTTCTTTAGAATATAATTCTGGGTTTTTCGCTATACGTACAGCTAAACTTGCAATACTGCGTCTTGAAACTTCTGTTCCTCTAAATTGAGTATCCTTCGATGTAACTTCGTAATCTGTCTCATTTTTAAATGTAAGCCATGCTGGACGAATAATTGTATAATCTAATGTTGATGCTTCAATAATATCTGCAGCTTTACGATATTTTGTCAATTTCTCTCCAAATTGAGATTTATTAAATTCATTAAATTTAGCTGGTAATTCATCGTAAATACCAGGGGCAGCTACAAAGATTAATCGTTTAACATCTTTTTTAGACATAGCATCTACAATAGCTTGTGCTTCGATATCTAATGAACCAGATAGACTAGCAAATACAACATCAACTTTATCAAGTGCTTGCTCTAAATCTTTTGAGTTTTTTGCATCGCCTTCATAAACTGTTACTCGATTTGATGCGTAATCAGGAATTCGATGCGCATTTCTTAAAAATAAATCTACATTAAAATTAGAATCCTCTAAAAATATTTTAGTAGCCTCGATAGAGACCTTACCATTTGCGCCTATTATTAATACTGTTTGCATATTATTTCTCTCCTAACTAAGATGTATATAAATTTATGTATTTGTATCTATATTTAACACTCTTACTATCACTTTACATCAGTAATAATAAGAGTGCTAATGAATTGATTAAATTAATTAAATATTATTAGCTACATTAAGAAAAATTTACAAATTTAATAAAAATTATATAGTAGTTGGCTTTTTACCCCAATATTGATAATAAGTACATTCAATATAGCCGTTAAATAATTTTCTTCTTTTAGTAGCTTTTCGATTAACTAAAAATTCAAATTCCTTGTTACTAGTCAAGATGTAAGTTGATAAATGTGAATGTTGATTCATTAATTTACCAATATAACGATACATTTCTTCGACTTCTTCCTTATCTCCAATTCGTTCACCATATGGAGGGTTTCCAACTAAAGCTACTGATTCATCGGTATCAATTGTTAATGTATTCACATCTTTAACACTAAATTGGATTATATCTGCCAAGCCGACTTCTTTAGCATTACGTTTAGCAATTTCAACCATTTCAGGATCTATATCTGATGCAAATACTTGAATGTCTTTATCGTAATTAGCTTGTTGATCAGCATCATCTCGCATATCATCATAAATATTGGGAGGCATAATATTCCATTCTTCAGAAACAAAATCTCGATTGAAGCCTGGTGCAATATTTTGAGCGATTAAACATGCTTCTATGGCAATAGTACCTGAACCACAGAAAGGATCTATAAAAGGCGTATCTCCCTTCCAATTGGCAAGTCGTACCAGACTCGCGGCCAACGTTTCTTTAATAGGAGCTTCCCCCTGAGCAATACGATATCCACGACGGTTCAAACCTGAACCTGAGGTATCGATAGTCAATAATACATTATCTTTTAAAATAGCTACCTCAACAGGGTATTTAGCACCACATTCATTTAACCAGCCTTTTTCATCATAAGCTTTTTTTAAACGTTCAACAATCGCTTTTTTAGTAATAGCTTGACAGTCAGGTACACTATATAATGTTGATTTAACACTTCTACCTTGAACTGGGAATTGCCCTTCTTTATCAATAATGTTTTCCCAAGGTAGCGATTTTGTTTTTTCAAAAAGTTCATCAAATGTTGTAGCGTTGAAACGGCCTACAACAATTTTAATACGATCAGCTGTGCGTAACCATAAATTGCATTGCACAATAGCTTTAGCATCACCTTCAAAAAAGATACGTCCATTTTCAACCTGTGTTTCATAACCGAGTTCTTGGATTTCTTTGGCTACAACAGCTTCTAATCCCATTGGACAAACTGCTAATAATTGGAACATTACGTTTTCTCCTTTTTTATAGATATATTTATATGTTAACAAAATTTATTATGTATGAGTAAAAAAATAAAAAGCTCTCCAATCAATGGGAGAGCTAAACTAGTTCATGATATTTCTGTAAGCCATGTTCTGTACCGTTGTACTCATAACGTACACTAGTTGTACTGGTACGTCGGTGGTAACCATCTGTCTACAAATCTTTATATTCCGAATAAAGATGTCTCGTTTATACGTTGAATTCCGCTAAACAAGTGCTCCTACCAAATTTGGATTGCTCACTCGAGGGGTTTACCGCGTTCCACCCTTCATATTTCTATGAAAGCTACGTCACTGTGGCACTTTCAAACTAATTTAACCATATCATAAGACTTAGGTTATTTCGTTGCCGTCAAATTAATGCCTTGATTTATTGTTTCATCAAGCACGAACACTACAATCATCTCAGACTGTGTGAGCATGGACTTTCCTCTATATTTCTATAGCGATTACCCAAAATATCACTTTTGCGATTATATCATAATTTTTTATACTATAACAGATATTTTTAAAGAATATCTGTTGTTAATTGAATACTTATTATTAGACAAAAAATATCCAATTGATAACATTCATTAATTAAGCTAAGTTAGATTACTTTCCAAAAACAGCTTTTTCTAAATTTGAAATTCTTTTTAAAATATCAACATTATTGTTTGATGAACTTGAGTTGTTTGAAGAAAACGATTTATTGTCAGAAGGTCTTGTTGTTGCCACTCTTAGTCTTAATTCTTCAACTTCTTTTTTTAATTTGTTATTTTCTTCAGACAATTTTACAACTTCATTATTCATATCAGCCATTTTTTGATAATCTGTAATGATATCATCTAAAAAAGCATCTACTTCCTCACGACGATAACCACGGGCCATAGTTTTTTCGAAATCTTTTTCATAGATATCTTTTGCTGAAAGCTTTAAAGAAACATCTGCCATTTTTTCCACCTCATTCGAAACTTTGAACTTGCTCCCACTGCATATCATTTATAAAATCAGTGAGTTCATCAAATGCCACAATATCACAAGTATAGTTTGTTTTATTTATAAAATCAACTAACATCCTTTTAAAGAATTTTGGGCTTCCTTCTTGCTCTTCATCATATATAAGTATAGTCATATTTGTATGATCTAACATAAACTGATCTGTTTGTTTAAATTGATATGGTCCTTCATATTCGGTATGATGTACACTTTCCATAAAATCAGCTTCTTGAGCAATTTTATTATACTTCATTTGATTCTGTTCATTCCACTTAGAAGTATGCCCATAAAAAGGCGTTATAATTCCTAATTTTAAATCGGGATACTCAACTCGCAAATCAATAACTACTTCAGCCGTCCATAATTCAATACCAAGTTGTCCTTGAATAAGTACCCACTCAAGCCCCTCATCAATATATTGTAATAATTTATGTCTGATAAAAGCTTTTAAATAATATACTTCAGGTGCGTCATCTTTGAAAATATTTAGTTCAAAAGATTTATACCCTGTTACATACACAGTTTTCAAATGCTCAACATCACCCTTCAATAGTTTGATAAATATAATTTAAATCGTAGTTAACAGCTTTTAACTTCTCATTAAAAAGCTTTTTGCTTGTTCTATAAAAGTGACAATCTACTGATAATTCTTTATATGACTTAATTAGTAAATCAAACTTATTAGCATTCATATAACTCAATTGAATAATCTGGGGTTTTAATTTAATGAGATTTTCTAACTTAGTGTCTATCGCTTGCGAATAAGGGTAAACTACTTCATAAAAATCAAAGTTCGTCTCGGAATTTTTAACAATATTATAGCGATCTTCTATTGTATGTAATTCATTGATTAAATCATTTATCAACATAGTATCCATGAAGACGCCCCCCTTATATTCAATTTAATTTATCATAATTTAAACTAACCGTCATTTAAATTGCTAGCTATATAAACAGGATAAATACATTGAAATATTGTTTTACTAGTTAATTAACGTTAAAATAAAGTAGATTAATAATGAAATTCATAGATAAGATTAAATACTTATTTGTCTATTTTTATTATTATCTATCATAGTTTGAACATATAATCATTTTACATAAATGATTATTAATAGTATTAGTTAGTGTAAGTATTACATAACCACTATTATATGAATTCAAACTTGTGTGGTGAATTAAATGAATTACCCTAATGGAAAACCTTTTAAGGGAAATACGACTATGGTCGGAAGAAACGGTAAATCGAATTTTAGTAATATAGAATATGGTGGCCGTGGTATGACTCTTGAAAAGGATATTGAACTTTCAAATGATTATTATTTAAAACATGGTAAAGCGGTTATCCATAAAAAACCAACACCTGTTCAAATCGTTAATGTTCATTATCCCAAGCGAAGTAAAGCAGTTATAAATGAGGCTTACTTTCGTACACCTTCAACTACAGATTATAATGGCGTTTATAATGGTCATTATATTGATTTTGAAGCAAAGGAAACTAAAAATAAAACATCTTTTCCTTTGAATAATATTCATGATCATCAAGTAGAACATATGAAAAATGCATTTCTTCAAAAAGGAATTGTATTTTTAATTATAAGATTCAAATTACTTGATGAAGCATATTTATTGCCATTTTCCAAATTCCAAAAATATTGGGATAGATATAAAAATGAAATAAAAAAATCAATAACAGTTGAAGAAATAAGAAAAAATAGTTACTATATTCCTTATCAGTATCAACCAAGATTAAATTACCTCAATGCAGTTGATAAGTTGATATTAGATGAAAGTGAGGACCGCGTATGACGGAAAATAAAGGATCTTCTCAACCTAAAAATGGTAAAAATGGGAAGTCCAAAGCAAAAAAGAATAAGAATGTGAAAAGAACGATTATCAAGATTATTGGCTTTTTATTAATTGCCTTTATCGTTTTAGTTCTATTAGGCATTTTATTATTTGCGTATTATGCATGGAAAGCTCCTGCATTTACCGAATCTAAATTACAAGATCCTAAACCGGCAGAAATTTACGACAAAAATGGTGATTTAGTAAAAAAATTAGATAACGGCGCAAGAAGAGAACATGTTGAGTTAAAAGATGTTCCTAAAAATATGAGAAATGCTGTGTTAGCAACTGAAGATAACCGATTCTATGACCACGGTGCAATTGACTATAAACGTTTATTTGGTGCCATTGGTAAAAACTTGACTGGTGGATTTGGTTCACAAGGTGCATCTACTTTAACACAACAAGTAGTTAAACGAGCATTCTTAAGTGAAGAGAAATCTATCGGACGTAAAGCACAAGAAGCTTACCTATCCTACCGTCTAGAACAAGAGTACAGTAAAGATGAAATCTTCCAAATGTACTTAAATAAAATTTATTATTCAGATGGTGTTTATGGCGTTAAAGCTGCAGCTAAATATTACTTCAATAAAGATTTGAAAGATTTAAATCTTGCGGAAGAAGCATATTTAGCAGGTTTACCACAGGTGCCTAACCTTTATAATATTTACGACAACCCTAAACAAGCGGAAAATCGTAAAAACACTGTACTCTACTTAATGCATTATCACAACAGAATTTCTGATAAAGAGTATAATGCCGCTAAGAAAATTAATTTAAAAGCTAATTTAGTAGATCGTACAGCTAAGGAACGTCAAATTGGCACTGATAACTCTGATTCAGAATACGATTCATATGTGAACTTTGTTAAATCTGAATTGATGAACAATAAAGAATTCAAGAATAAAAACTTGAGTGATGTTCTTCAAAGTGGAATTAAGATTTATACAAATATGGACAAAGATGTTCAAAAAACATTACAAGATCGTATAGACAACGGTAATTACTATAAAAATGAAGACCAACGTGTTGGTTCTACAATTCTTGATAGTAAGACTGGTGGCTTAGTTGCAATTTCTGGAGGTCGTAACTTCAAGGACGTTGTTGACAATAACGCTGCAACTGATGCGCATTTAACTGGTTCATCATTGAAACCGTTCTTAGCTTATGGTCCAGCTATTGAAAACATGCAATGGGCTACGAATCATGCAATTCAAGACGAATCAAGCTATTCAATAGATGGTGGTACATTCCGTAACTATGATGGAAATGGACATGGTACTGTAACTGCGTATGATGCGTTAAGACAAAGTTTCAACATTCCAGCGCTTAAAACTTGGCAACAAGTTAATTCACAAGCTGGGGATAATGCAGCTAAGAAATTCGCATCAAAAGTTGGATTAGATTATCAAAGTGACATTGGCCCTTCTGATGTACTTGGTGGTGGCGCTTCTGAGTTCTCACCTACTCAATTAGCATCTGCTTTCGCAGCAATTGCTAACGGCGGTACTTACAATAATGCACATTCTATCCAAAAAGTTGTAACAGCTGATGATGACACAATTGAGTTTGACCATACAAGTCATAAAGCTATGAAAGACTACACTTCTTATATGTTAGCTGAAATGCTTACAGGTACATTCAAAGCCTATGGTTCAGCCTATGGACATGGCGTATCAGGCGTTACTATGGGTGCTAAAACTGGTACAAGTACTTACGGTACTGAAATTAACCAACAATATAACCTACCTGATAACGCTGCAAAAGACGTTTGGATAAATGGTTTCACACCTAAATACACAATATCTATCTGGATGGGCTTCAGTGAAATTAAAGAAGGTGGCGTTAACTCATTCTTAGGTCACTCAGAACAAGAATATCCACAATATTTATATGAGGATGTTATGTCTGATATTACTTCAAGTGATGATGGTGACTTCAAGAAACCAGATTCAGTTAATGGCTCAAGTGCTGATAATTTATCAGTAAGTGGTCACCCAGATAACAACACGACTAATCGTGAAGTAAATGGTAGCAGTGGCTCAAGTTCATCAAATAGCTCAAATAGTTCAAATAACTCAAGTAATTCTAATAGTAGTAACACTAATAATAGTGGCAATATTAATTCAGGAACTACAAACAATAATTCAACAACACAAGGTACTAATACTGTCGGAAGTACACTTTCAAACATCTTTAATTTAAATAATATTTTCGATTTTAAAAAGTCCTCATAGTGTTTTTGAAATGTTAAATAATTAAAAGAAGGCAATTTCTATTACATCAAATAGAAATTGCCTTTCTTTATAATCATTGATAAAAATTAAATATTTGAGTATAAATATAAGCCAGTAGATGAATTAAATAACTCATTTTACTGGCTAATTACTGTTATAGTATTAACTTTGTCGCTTTCTTCTAATTTGGTATGACGCATTCATTTTAATTAATTCATTTTTTAAAGTCTTCATTTGACTATAACCCATAAAGTGATATTTTCTAGCTAACATATATCGATAGCGTTCTTCAAAGTTCATTGGAACTACTGGGTATTGATCTAATAATTTGAAATCAATAGTTTTAATTTCATTAATTTCTTTAAAAAATTGAATTATTAAATCAAAGTACTTATCGATTACTGGCTTAGCGTTTGATGAATTTAATGCTCTTTGTTTAGTGTATTCATCAAGTAACTCTTCAATTTCATCAAATTCTTGTTTATTAATCATTTAATCAAGCTTCCTTTAATTGCCCTTTCATACGTTTTTGCCCTTCTCTACAATCATTTAGTAAGGGACATATGTCACACTTAGGCTTTCTAGCTAAACAATGGTAGCGACCAAAGAAGATAAGTTGATGATGACTTCTACTCCATCTTTCCTTTGGAATAATACTACATAATCTATCTTCTACTTGTGTCACATTATCTTTCCATCTATTAATTCCTAGTCGCTTAGAAACACGTTCAACATGCGTATCAACTGCTAATGATGGCTCATCGAAAGCTACACTCATAACAACATTTGCTGTTTTACGACCGACTCCAGCTAAACTTTCTAATTCTTTATGAGTACTAGGAATTTGACCATTGAATTGTTCGAGTAGTGACTGACAAAGCTTTTGTATATTTTTCGCTTTGTTACGATATAAGCCAATCGAACGTATATCATTTTGCAGTTCTTCGATATCCACATTCAAGTAGTCTTGAGGCGTTTTATATTTTTGAAAAAGCGTACGTGTAACTTTATTTACTAAATTATCGGTACATTGAGCTGATAAAAGGACTGCAATTGTTAATTCGAAAGCATTATCATGTTTGAGCTCGCATTCAGCATTTGGAAACATATCAGCTATGACATCTATCATTTCTAGTGCTTTCTTTTTACTTATCATCTAACTTCTCCCCATTTAACCAATCAAATTTTGGTATATGATTAACCGTATGTGTCATAGATGGCTTGTTAAATTGTTCTCTTATTTTCTTAGATTCTTCAGTAGTTGTGACATTATTCTTTTTCCAATTTAACAATATACGATCTACGTACTTGAAACTAAGTTTGTCATGACTATATGCTTCATCTAACGCTGCTCTAATTAAAGTAAAGTCATGCTTGTCTGTGTCAATCCATTGATTAAGTGTTTCAATTTCATATGGTGAAATAGGTCTAGCAAACAAGGATTCTATATATTGGAAAAGGTCTTTAAAATTTTGTTGAGCTTGATTTGTTAGTTGTTTTGAATGATCTTGAGATAAAATATTGCTTAATTTTTCATAGAAACCATCTAAATTCATATATTCCGTAAATTTACCTTCTTCGTCCTTTTTTACATGAAGTTGTAATAAATCCCTTTGAATTAAATGCTGAATGATGCTAGTTATTTCACGTGGTTCCATATCTGAGCCTAATTTCAACTCATCGATGGATGGTTGTTTATTTGTTGTTTCAGAGGCATAAATCAATTTAATTAAAATAATTAAATCTTTTTCTGTCAGTCCTAATTCACTATAATGGTCAAATAATTCTCTTCTAACGACGACAGGACGTGTTTTGAGTTGAATTTTATTCAAATTGATATTCCCCCTCTTTAAAGTTGAAAAAGCGTCCAGTCAACATGCTGACTGGACGAGTAAATTAATATGGTATGTGGGATTAGAACTTATGGATATAAACGATTTAATAATCGTGGGAATGGAGCAGTTTCTCTTACGTGTTCCACACCAGAAATCCAAGCAACAGTTCTCTCTAACCCTAATCCAAATCCGCTATGTGGCACACTACCATAACGACGTAAGTCTAAATAATAGTTATAACTTTCAGCGTCTAATTGATGTTCATCTATACGTTGTTCTAATAATTCTAAATCATTAATACGTTCAGAACCACCAATGATTTCACCATAACCTTCTGGTGCAATTAAATCTGCACATAAAACTGTTTCTTCATTCTCTGGATTTGGTTGCATATAGAATGGTTTAATTTTAGTTGGATAATTTGTAATAAATACCGGTAAATCATAATGATTTGCAATAGCAGTTTCATGTGGTGCACCGAAGTCCTCGCCCCACTCAATATCATCGAAACCTTCTTCTTTTAAGAACTTAATTGCATCATCATAAGAAATTCTTGGGAAAGGTGCTGAAACCTTTTCAAGTTTACTCGTATCTCTATCTAGTGCTTTAAGTTCTAATTGACAATTTTTAAGTACAGATTTAACGACATGTGATACATACTGTTCTTGGACTTCTAAACTTTCCACATGATTTGTAAATGCCATTTCTGGTTCAATCATCCAGAATTCAATCAAATGGCGTCGAGTTTTAGATTTTTCAGCTCTGAAAGTTGGTCCAAATGAGAATACACGACCATGAGCCATTGCAGCTGCTTCCATATATAATTGACCACTTTGAGAAAGGAAAGCATCTTCATCAAAGTACTTAGTATGGAACAATTCACTTGTTCCTTCTGGAGCACTTGCTGTTAAGATTGGAGGATCAATTTTAGTGAATCCATTTTCATTAAAGAATTCGTATGTCGCTCTAATAATTTCATTTCTGATTTTCATAACAGCATGTTGTTTTTTTGAACGCAACCATAAATGTCTATGATCCATTAAAAATTCAGTACCGTGATTTTTAGGTGTAATTGGATAATCATGTGCTTCGTGAATAACTTCAATTGATTTCACTTGCATTTCGTAGCCTAAATCTGAACGGTTATCTTCTGTGATAACACCAGTCACATAAAGTGATGATTCTTGTGTAATTTCTTTAGCTAGTTGGAATGTTTCTTCAGAAACCTCTGATTTAACCACTACACCTTGCATAAAGCCACTACCATCACGTAATTGTAAAAAGGCAATCTTGCCACTTGAACGTTTATTTGTTAACCAAGCACCAATAGTCACTTCTTGGTTAAGATGTTGTTTAGCTTGTTTAATCGTTGTTTTCATAACCAATCTCCTAATTGTCATTCTTTGTAATCAATACTTATTTATTTTAACAAAATAAATTGTGAAGTTCTAGCATGTGAACACACTATCTCAATGTATAACAGTTTGAATCATTTATTAGCATCAATATTATGTTGGATTTTGTTAACAAGTTTGCTAAATTGTTTAATATCGCCCTTTTTTTGCTTATAATTTTCTAAAGTTTGAGCAAAAAAGTTTTTATAGTTACTGCTTACAAGACGATCATCAAAAGAGACAATCAACCCTTGATCATCTTCATTGCGAATTAAACGACCTAAACCTTGTCTAAAACGAGTAACTGCGTCGGGTAAAACATAGTCCTTAAAGGTAGAATCAAATTCAGAATCCATAAGCCAATGTTTCGTATTGTATTTATTCATAAATGGAAGTTTAGCTATCATAACACATTTAATACCTTTAGCTTGATAATCAAAACCTTCGAAAAACGTTGATGTGCCAAGTAAAATTGTCTTATCAAAATTATTAAATTGTTGAACAATTTTATAGTTTTGATTTTGTTGTTGTGTAAGTACTACATAGTCTTCAAAAGTGGGTAATTCATTTAATAACTCTTGTACCATGTGCATCATACGGTAGCTTGTAAATAACACTAAACATTTCGAATCAGTGATTGTTACATACTCTTGAATATAATCCACTATAGATGCTATGTAATCATCGATATTTTTGAAGTTATAAGAACTAACATCACTAGGAATAAACACGTTCGTATTCGTGCGATTAGATAATGTCGATGGAACTTGATACGTGTTAAAATGCACATCTTCTTTAAACCAATTTTTAAAGGCATCAAACTTATGATTAAACGTCAATGTTCCAGAAATAAATGTTAATGAATTAAATTTATCTAAAACGCGAGTCGTTAAAATATCACGAACTGCATAATCTTTAACAATCAACTTAATAGTTGACTTTTGAGTTAGATTCCTAATGGACAAGTACGCAGTATGTTTATCTTTTAAACTCTGCTCTATATTTCGATAAGTATCATTAATATATAAAAGTTGTTTGCGTAAAGTCTTAATTGTTTTGTGCGTCATACCATTAAAAATTTCTAATGTCTTATTTATCTTATCAACAATCAAATGCAAATCTTTAAGTATCTGAGTTGAATCAAATTCAAATACATAATGGTGTCGATGTATATCATCATCATAAACGTCAGAGTTTTGAATGATTTCGAATATATGATTAAATAGACGTTCATTTAAATCATGTATTTCTGATATATTCATTTTTAAACCGAATACATCTATCGGTGCGATATCTAAACGTTCTAAAATTCGTTGTTGTTCTAGTTTATCAATCGCTTTTAATAATTTTTCATTTTCATTTTTTCCTATTAAACCAAGTTGATATTTTAAATCTGAATAATCGAGTTCATTAGTGACTTGGTTTAATGCATAGTCAGGTAAACGATGTGCCTCATCAATTATACAATCATCGAAAAGTTGATAAATTGAATTCTCTTGGTCTGAGTGTATGAGATGTGCATGATTAGTGATTCCGATTTGAATATGATGTGCATTTCGTTTGATGTAATTGTAATAATGTATATCATGTCTAACTGCTACATAAGTTTCAATCTTTTGGTCAAAATACATTTTCTGGCCACCTTTAAGATTTAAATCTTGAATATCTCCATTTTCCGTTTCGATAATCCAGGTCAATAATTGCATTTTTAAAATATTAACTTCATAGTTGGTAGTTTCATCTTTCAAAATCTGACTAATTAAGCCAAGTGAAATGTATTCAGATTTACTTTTTATGAGTGTGGCATTAATTTTAAAGTTTAGTGCTTGATTGATACTCGGAATATCTTTTAGCAAAAGTTGATTTTGCAACAGTTTAGTATTAGTCGAAATCATGACATGACGTCCAGTTTCAATGTTATACATCAAAGCCGCCAAAAGATATGCCAATGACTTTCCACTACCTAAAGGTGCTTCAATCATCGCTTTATCATTGTGCATGAGTTGCTCTAGGATGATTTCAGATAAATATAGTTGTTGTGGACGATATGTTAGATTAAGTGATTTAACTACTTCACTATACAATTCTTTAAGTGATCCATTAAATGTTGTTTTAGGTGCTTTTAAATCAATTTGCTTTTTATAAATTATTTGTTCGAATTGACCGTATTGATTATCTAAAGGTGAATTTTCATGTTGACGTACCATTTCAAACAAGACATTAAATAAGTCATATTTTAAATTTTTACTTAAATAATAGAGTTGTTTTAATGTATCTATTGGTAGTTGTTCGAACTTTTGAAAGGCTTTAATCATTAGTAATGCAGTAGTAGTAGCGTCTTCATCAGCCCTATGTGCGTTGTCTAAGGGTATGTCGTGTGCCTCTGCTAATTCACTAAGTTGATAACTCTTATCAGTAGGATAAGCAATTTTAAATAATTCTAACGTATCCAGAACCTTTTTAGGTTCAAAATCTATATTACAGTTTTGAAAGGCTTGTTTTATAAAATTTAAGTCAAAATCAACATTATGAGCAACGAAAACACAATCTTTCAATTGTTTGTAAATTTCTTGTGCAATTTCATGAAAATAAGGGGCTTGCTCTAACATGGTATCTTCAATAGAAGTCAACGCTTGGATGAATGGAGGAATTTCCAAATCAGTACGAATCATAGAATGATAAGTCCCAGATATTTTATTGTTACTTACAAAAGTAATACCAATTTGTATAATTTCATCATAATCAAGTTGATTGCCAGTTGTCTCTAAATCTACAACTGCATAACTTGTGTGTCCCATAACTAACTCTCCTTATTTTCATGTCATTCGCATTATATATCTATATCCGCACTAATAAGGTGTCTAACTTCATTATTTTCGTCTCTAACTATTAAGAAACCATCGTCATCAATATCGATTGCTTCACCTATAAATTGTTTGTCGTTTTCAGTGAAACGCAATTGGCGTTGCCATATATTTGAGGCTTCAATATACTCATTTCGAATTTCTGAAAAAGGCTTTGTTAAAAATTGTGAATATCGTTTTTCGATTGATGAAATGAGCTTTTCTAAAAATGAGTATCGATTAATTTTATTATTACTATATAAACGAATGCTTGTTGCTCTCTGTTTAATATCATCAGAGAAATCACTGTCACTGTGGTTTAAATTAATACCTATACCACAAATAATAGCGTCAATTGAATCGTAATTTGCTATCATTTCAGTTAAAAAACCACATACTTTTTTATCAGCAATATAGATATCGTTCGGCCATTTAATTTCTACTTTATCATTCGTGAAAGATTGTATTGCATCCCTAATTCCTAAAGCAATAAACAAGTTAAATTTTGGGATCATTGAAAAAGGTACATTTGGACGCAATACTAGAGACATCCATAAGCCTTTTCCTTTTGAAGAAGCCCAATTACGATTAAATCGACCTCTTCCTTTTGTTTGTTCGTCACTTAATATAATCATAGACTTATTATTATCTACCAATTCTTGCTTAGCAATAATCTGAGTTGATTCAACACTTTCAAATACTTTTATCTCCGAAGCTAGTTGTGAATTTTTTAAAATATAAGATACGATACCATTATACCAACTATCTGGGAGTTCATTTAATTGGTGGCCTTTATGATTGATAGATTCGATTTTGCAACCATCTTTTTTTAATTGATCAATGACTTTTTTAACAGCTGCTCTAGAAATATTTAGCTGATCAGCAATATATTGTCCCGAAATATATTCAGATTGATGTATATATAACATACGTATAACATCTTGACTATATTTTGACATTCTCTTTCACCCACTTCAATAATTCATCTTTTAAATTTGGAACTTTATTTGTTAACACATCATTTTCTATTTGTCTAAGAACTTCTTTCAGCCAAGGGCCACTTTTTTTAGACGTAATTCTAAGTATATCTCCACCATTTATGTTTAGATCTCTACGACTTCTAATAGGTAAATGTTGATCAATTTCTTTTATTGATTGAAGATTAAATATTAACGGAGAGGCTACTTTAATGTTATTGTCTTCAAGTATTGAATTAATAGCAATGATATCTAAAATATTATTCATACCATAGTTATAAACGAATAATTTTAATTGATCTTTAGATGAAACATGAGGCATCTCTAGCATTATTTTATGATATTGATTGATTTTAGTTTTCTCATTGTTGCTTATATTTAAGTCAGAAAGTGAAGTATTTGTTTGTTCAACAGTCATTAATATTGCTAACCATAATTCAAAGCTTATTGGTGAATTAACTTTAGTTTGCTTCATATCAAGACTTCTAAAGAAAGGTACATAATTAAAGAAATTCAAACCTATTAGGTTTAGGTAGCTTTGGCTTACATTTTGACCTTTAATTAATTTTTTTAATTCCACGACAATGCGTTCTATAGATAAATGTTCTACATCTGCGATTTGATGTTTCATCGCATCAAAAGTATCACCTTCTATAGTAAAATTCAATTGGGATTGAAAGCGTAAGCCTCTTAAAATGCGTAATGCATCCTCTTTAAACCGTTCTTTAGCATCACCAACAGTTTTAATAATATGTTGATTTAATGCTGCATTACCGTCAAAATAGTCATAAATATTAAAATTTTTATCCATGGCAATTGCATTAATTGTAAAGTCACGACGTTGTAAATCTTCTTTTAAATCACGCACGAAATAGACTTCACTAGGCCTACGATGATCAACATACTCTGCTTCAGCTCTGAAGGTTGTTACTTCATAATTTGTTCCTTGATACACGACATTTATAGTGCCATGCTCTCTCCCGATTGGGATAGTCTTGTCAAATATTGTTTCTATTTCATCTGGTGTAGCACTAGTAGTAATATCGATGTCGTGAATGGGTCTGTTCATTAAGTAATCTCTCACCGATCCACCAACGAAATATGCTTCAAATCCATGTTGTTCTATTTTTTCTAAAATGGGTTTTGCTTGATTAAATAGTTCTGTTCCCATACTAATCCTCTTTTTGATTTAACATTTTTCTATAGTAGTGTTCATATTGATCAGTTATTAATTCTGAACCAAATCGTACATCAATATCCTTTAACATAGCAGTTTGCATTTTATTATATAATTCTTTATTTGAAAGCAGTTGTAACGCATATTCACTTGCACTAGTGCTATCTCCTATATCCACAATGAAACCAGTCTCATCATGTTTAATAACCTCTTTAATCCCACCAGCATTAGAACCTATCGGCACTACTCCTGTTTTCATTGCCTCAAGCAAAGTTAATCCAAAGCTTTCTTTTTCACTTAATAGAAGTACTAAATCAGACATTTGGTAAAATTCACTTACTTGGTCTTGCTTGCCTAAGAATAGTACATCACTATCGATACCTAAGTGACGCGCTAACTTTCTCATGTCTAATAATTCAGGACCGTCTCCTAACAAGATTAATTTACTTGGTATGTTTTTATGAACTTTAGCAAATGTCTCTAATATAGTATCTATGCGTTTCACTTTTCTAAAATTAGATACATGTATAAGTACCTTTTCATCAGGTTTAATACCATATACTTCTTTAAGCGTTTCATCATGACGTGTTGTAAATTCATTTTCACGCACAAAATTATAAATAGGAACAATTTCTTTCTCGGTTTCAATGATTGATTTAGTTTGATGTGCCAAAGAGTGACTCACACTTGTAACAATATCACTTTGCTCAATCCCAAATTTAATGGCGCCTTTGAGTGAATGGTCGTAACCTAGCACTGTGATATCAGTACCGTGTAACGTGGTCATTATTTTAATATCTTTTCCAGACATTTGACGTGCTAAAATTCCACAAACTGCATGAGGTACTGCATAGTGCATGTGTAATACATCTAAATCGTATTCCTTTATAACTTCTGAAATTTTAGTACTCAAAGTAATATCATATGGAGGATATTGAAAGACTGCATATTGATTTACTTCAACTTGATGAAAAGTAATATTAGGTAAAGGCTTACGTATTCTAAAAGGAATATTGGAAGTTATAAAATGTACTTCATGGCCTCTTTCTGCCATTTTTATTCCTAGCTCAGTAGCAATAATACCAGAACCGCCCATAGATGGATAACATGTGATACCTATTTTCATGAAAATCTATCCTCCTCTTGTTTATATTTATTTGCGTTCAAAACGATTTTTATCTCTAGTGTTGAACTTTTCCATTGTTTCATTAAAACTTTCAGTCATATCAATATCTAATGAATTAGCTATACAAAGTAAAACAAATAAATTGTCTCCTAATTCAGCTTTAATTGTATTATCTTCTTCAGTTTCTTTCTTTTTCTTTTCACCATGATAGTGGTTTATCTCTCTAGCAAGTTCTCCAGCTTCTTCTGTTAAACGTGCTAAATTTGCCAGTGGAGAAAAATAACCAGCTTTGAATTGTCCAATGTACGCATCCACTTCATTTTGCATTTCTTTCATAGATTTCATTACGATCACTTTCTCCTTTATTATTTACTCTTATTAAGTATATATCATATTAAAAAATCATGCATTTTATGAATATGAAAAGAACAGACTATATTTTAAATCATACTGCTATATTTAAAAAATAAAAAAGGAGCAGAACAGAATTCATCTTGAATTCATTGTTCTACTCTCTTATAAGGATATCTAAAGTTAAAAATTTTGGTATTTGAACATTCAAAGTTTTAAATAACTACTAAAAATTTATAGTAGTTTTTACATCATTGTTTTTTATACCTATAACCCTAATTTCATTAATTATCACTTGCTTTAGCGATTAGAATAATTCTAACTAGTTCTGCAACAGCTGTCGCAGTAGCAGCAACATAAGTCATTGCAGCGGCTGAAAGAACCTTTTTAGCATGTTTATATTCTTTTTCATTTACAATGTTTAATGCAGTTATTTGTTTCATTGCTCTTGAACTTGCGTCAAATTCAACAGGTAAAGTTACGATTGAGAATAAGACTGCAAGTGACATTAACCCAGCACCAATCCATAAAGCTGTTGAGCCAAATGCACTACCCATAGCTGTTAAGATGATACCTAACATGATAATCATGTAACTTAATGAACTACCTAAATTAGCTAGTGGTACTAATGCACTTCTAAATCTTAAAAATGCATACCCTTGTTGATGTTGAATCGCATGTCCAACTTCGTGTGCAGCAATAGCTGTACCAGCTACTGAAGGTCTATCGAAGTTTGCAGGAGATAAACAAACAACTTTCTTTTTAGGATCATAGTGGTCTGTTAAGAAACCTTCACCCTTTACTACGTCAACATCATAAATACCATTTGCATGAAGTATTTCTTCTGCTACCTCGCGACCAGTTTTACCACTTGTTGATCTTACTTGTGCATATTTTTCATAGTTAGATTTTACTTTGTGTTGTGCCCACATAGGAATGAGCATAATAATGACAATATATATTATATAAGACATTATAGACAATAATTCCACTCTCCTTTAATCATATTCTACTGACTATCTAGTATTTAATCAAATAATTTAACCGATAAGATTTTTTTTAAATTATAATATAAACTTAGTGCAAAAACACTTAGCCAGAAAGCAATATAGCCTACCATCTCTTTGTGCTGTTCAATAAAATCATAGTACGGGTACTTATTTAAAACATAATCCATATAGTCATTGTTAAGTACCCAGATCATTGCCACTAATAGCCCACTAATCCTAATTTTTAAACGAGGATAGAAATAAATAGCTTGAATCGCCATAATACCATGACTCATAATCAAAAAAACATTCATTATGGTTAAGTTATGATCTAGATTAATCATGAGAATATTCATTATTATTGCCCAAAGTCCATATTTAACTAAAGTTACGAATGCAAGCGCCTCTACAAATGGGATATGCTTATTAAAAATGAGACAAATAATAACAATACACAAAAAAAGTGAAGCGATTGGGCTATCTGGTATAAATGGCAAGAAATACCAAGGTGTTTTAACTAATTGATTACCATACCAAATAAATCCATATAAGGTACCGAGTATGTTGAAAATAAGTAAAAAGATTAAGCAAGAGTAGCGATATAAGGTTAACTCCCACATCTGTTTTAATGTAAGCATGTGATTAAATTCCTTTGTGACTTTATCGGTTTTCAAGGACTTCTAAAATCTGTGTTAATTGGTAAAATTGTTCTCGATCATTAAGTTGTAAGCTTAAATCTATATTATGTCGTAAGTGTTCTACTAGCGAATGCACTTTTGTAGAATCTAGAGGTAAACTATAAATTGTGTTTAGATAAGCCATGTACTGAGGAGAGTACATTAATTGATGAATAATTAAATCATTGAATCTAAAATCTATCGAGTGTTGGTCCGAAAAATGAATAAGAATATCGAAGTCGTTATGATGAGTTGTTACGTATTCGAATATCTCATTTGTATTAATGAGTAAGTGATTATTTTTAACTAATCTAATTGCTGGTGCATCTGTATTTGTTAAAGCAAGTTCTAACGTTTTATGGTCAAATATTCTTTGATTTACAAAATGTACATGTTCTAGTAACTCGGTATGAGATTTAATATAATTTAAAATCCACACGCTAATTCGTGATTTAAAATGATAATGAAACAAAGCATATTCAATATAACTTTGTTTCATTTGTGTAAGTGTTTGAGTCAAAAGAATCACCTACATTAATAATCAAGACGATTGGCTTCTTCTTGCCATGTCTCATTACTAGGGTCTATTTCTATTAATTGTTGTAATATTGTTTTCGCTTTTTCGTTATACCCGATTTCGATTAAATAATAGTAATAGTCATTTAAGAAAGCGCTTTGAGTTTTCATTGTAGGATAAGCTAGTTCAAAGAAATGTTGTGCTTCTTTATCACGTTCTTCTTGGCCAAATGCATGAGCTAAATGCCACATGAATACAGGGTCCAAATCATCTTCATCCACATATGATAGCAATGCGATGATTGCTTCATAATCTTCTTCATTTCGGAACAAATCACTCAAAATTAATAAAGGTTCATGATAAGCATTGTCCACTTCAAGTGCTTGTTTTAGTAATTCAACACCTTCATTTGCATCACCATGTTCAATTTCTAAACTTCCTGTTGAAACCATCAATTCTTTATAAAATTGATTTAAACGTAACCCCTCTTTGCCGGTCTCAATGGCATCAGGATAATTTTTTTCATTTTCATAAAGTGATTGTAAATAGAAATATCCTTGAATAAAATCGGGATCTTTCGATAGAAGGTTCTTAGTAATTTTAATGGCTTCATGAGTGATATCATTTTTTTCATACGCGATTGCTTTTTTGAAGAAATCTTCAGAAGTCATTTCATCTTCATTAATTTCATCATATAGATTAATCGCATCACTATAGTTTCCACTTTGTAATGCACAATCTGCCATACGAGCAAATAAATTAATACCATTTACTTCGTATTCACCCGTATCTAATACGACTTCATATTCACGTGTAGCGCGCAAATATTGACCATCAAAATATAGCATCTCAGCTAATGCGAAATGGATGATTGGATCATTTGGCTCTAATTCCCTAGCTTCAATTAATTTATCAATGGCAACTTCTGTCATATTAATTTGCTGATATAAATCAGACTCTAACATTAATTTTTCTGTTGATATTGCAACTTGACTTAAATATTCTAATGCTTCATCAGTTTGATTCTCTGACATTAGACCTTCAATAAAATATATAAGTAATTCACTTTCATCTGGATATTTATGATATAAAGTTCTAAATACCTCTAGACCTTGAGGTGTTAAACCAAAATTATATAAGGTTTCACCAAGAATAAATAATGCATCGTCATTATTAGAAGTTAAAGCATCATTTACACGAGAATCTAAATTATCTAATTTTTGAAGATTGATATCGTCTATTAATTTATAGATATCTTCCATACTGTTTTATCCCTCATTTTCTAAAAGCATTAATTTAGGAAGGAAACCTGGGAACGATACATTTACTGCATCAAACTGACGGATATTCAGTGGTTCATCACTTAATAATGATGCAATAGCTAACATCATCCCTATTCGGTGATCTGTTAAACTATCTACGGTTGCTGACTTTTTAAATTCTGAAGGATGAATAATAAGTCCGTCATCAGTGGGTTGCAATTCAAACCCTAATAAACCGAGCATGTCTGCAGTCGTATCAATTCGATTAGTTTCTTTCACTTTTAATTCTTCTGCATCTTTAATAATACTAGTACCACTTGCTTGTGTACACAATAGTGCAATAATTGGTAACTCGTCAATAGCTTTTGGAACTATATCACCTTCAATAAGAACAGGTTTTAAGTTTGGTGTGTATTTAACACGGATTGATGCAGTAGGTTCTGATGTATCTGTGATATTTAAACATTCAATATTTCCTTCCATTTGTTTAACGATATCTATAATACCTGAACGAGTTGGATTGATGCCAACATTATGAATTGTAATATCACTACCAGGAGTAATAAGTGCTGCCACTATAAAGAATGCTGCTGAAGAGATATCACCAGGCACATAAAAATCTTTAGCTTTTATATGTTCGATAGCATTTGGTTGAGTAGTAATTTCTTTACCAGAAATGCTAATCGGAATATTAAAATGTTCAAACATTGTTTCAGTATGATTTCGACTTACATCTAACTCAGTAATTTTAGAAATGTCATTAGAAAATAGACTTGCAAATAATAATGCACTTTTGACTTGTGCACTGGCTACTTCCATTTTATAGGTAATACCATTAATTGAAGCGGGTTTAATAATTAAGGGTGTAAAATTATCGTCAATGCCAGTAATATTTGCCCCCATTAATCTGAGTGGCTTCATTATTCTATCCATAGGTCGTTTACCTATTGAAGCATCACCGGACAAAACGCAATTTAGATTGAGCCCACTTAGTAAACCAGCTAATAATCGGGTTGTAGTACCAGAATTTCCAGTATATAGTGTTTGATGTGGTGTTTTAAATTTATTATAACCAGGTGAATCAACTATAATCTTTTCATCAGCAAGCTGTAAGTTAACACCTAATAATTTAAATATTTCTATTGTGCGTAAACAATCTTCACCCAAAAGAGGCTTATATATAGTCGATTGACCAGTTGCTAAAGACGCCAACATAATCGCTCGATGGGTCATTGACTTGTCTCCGGGCACTTCAATTTCTCCAATTAATGGCCCTTTTATATCTATTATTTGCTCATTTGACATACTGTAATCCACCTACTTTAATACTAGTTGTAAATCGTTAAATGCTTTTATTAATATAGTTTTTTCAACGTGACATACTCGTGGTTTTCCAAGTTCTTCAAGTAATACCATTTGAATACCTTCACCATTATTTTTCTTATCAGTTAGCATATAGTGATACATATCATCAAAGTTTAATTGCTGAACAATTTGAACTGGATAATGAAGTTTCTTTAAATACTTAGCATAATATGAGATGTCGAATTGTGTATCAAGTAAAGTATTAGCAACTATAAATTGGTAAATGATTCCAATCATAACAGCATGACCATGTGGTATTTTAGTCTTGTACTCAACGGCATGACCGAATGTATGTCCCAAATTTAAATACTTTCGCATATTGTGCTCTTTTTCATCTTTAATGATGACGTTTAGTTTAGCTTTAATTCCTTTGAAAATAAACTGATCTATATCATTCAAAGATTCTAGTTTTTCTTTTGTGGAGAAGTGTTTTTCAATGTCATCTACTGCAACTTGACCTGTTAATAGTGCATGCTTATAAACTTCAGCATACCCACTTAGTATTTCGTCATAAGGCAATGTTGCTAAGAAATTTAAATCGTATATCACAGCTTTTGGTCTATAAAATGCGCCAATTAAATTTTTACCGTGAATGGAATTAATCCCTACTTTACCTCCCACGCTAGAGTCATGGGCAAGTATTGTTGTAGGTACTTGTATGAAATCAACACCTCTTAATAAAGATGAAGCAAGAAATCCAGTGAAATCTCCAGTAGCACCGCCTCCTATCGCAACTAAACAAGTATTACGTGTTAAATTGTATTCAAGAAGGTGTTCTAGCGTTTGTTGATAATGTTCAAACGTCTTCATCTTCTCACCAGCTGGAACTATTATCTTATATATATGTGTTGATTCAAGTAACGGTGTAAACTTAGTTTTAAAGTTAAAATCGACGTACTCATCAATGATAAGAAACACTTTATCATAGTCTTGTATATATTCAGATAACTCCTCGAAAGCATTATGTTCAACTATAATTGGATAATTATTATTTGGATAAGTTGTTTGTAATTGCATATGAAATACCTCGTTCCTTACCTAATAATTTATTAGAATTCAATATTAAGGCGTCTTCGTTCATCAATTTGGGTTTTTAGCTGATCGATATGATTGGATTGAAACTCTTCTGTAATGGCTTTAGCAACCTCAAAAGCAACAACATGTTCACAAACAACACTTGCTGCAGGTACTGCACAACTGTCAGAACGTTCAATCGTGGCTTTGAAGTCTTCTTTAGTATTAATATCAACGGAATTAAGTGGTTTATATAAAGTAGGAATTGGCTTCATAACACCATTAACAATAATTGGCATACCATTTGTCATTCCACCTTCAAAGCCACCTAAATGATTGGAGCCTCTATAGAATCCAATTTCATTATCATATAAAATTTCGTCTTGAATTTCGCTACCTGGTTTTTCAGCAGCTTTGAATCCTTCACCGAAGCTTACTCCTTTAAATGCGTTAATACTTACAACACCTTGTGCTATACGACCATCTAATTTACGATCATATTGCACATAACTACCGACTGCAACAGGCATATTTTCAACCATAACTTGAACAACACCACCAATTGAATCGCCATCTTTTTTAGCAGCATCAATTTTATCTCTCATTTTTTGAGCGATAGTTTCATCAATTACACGTACGTCATTCTTATCAATATTTTGTTTGAATGTTTCAGTATCATATAAACCTTCATCTTTAATACCACCAATTTCAACAACACGACTATACATGTGAATGTCTAATTGTTCTAGAAGAATTTTAGAAACTGCACCTACTGCAACACGTGCTGCTGTCTCTCGAGCCGATGAACGTTCTAAAACATTTCTTAAATCTCTATGATTATATTTCATACCACCGATTAAATCTGCGTGTCCAGGACGGGGTTTTGTAATCGTACGTTTCATATTATCTCTTTCTTCATCAGAAATAGGCTCAATGCCCATAATATTTCTCCAATGTGTGAAATCATCATTTGTGACAACAATCGTAATTGGACTACCAAGTGTATATCCATTTCTGACTCCTGATACAATCTCTACTGCATCTTTTTCAATTTGCATACGACGTCCTCTACCGTAGCCACCTTGACGTTTAAACATTTCTTTATTTATATCTTCCGCTTTAATTTCTAAATTAGCAGGCACACCTTCAATAATTACTGTTAATTGAGGACCATGTGATTCTCCAGATGTTAAATATCTCATGAGAATACGCTCCTTTCCCTTTACTACGTTAAATTGTGATATGTGTTATCATATCACATTCAACCTTATAACATAACTAGTGTGCTACAGTATTTTTTAATTTATTAGAATATTTTAATAATTATCAAATGATAGATTAGTGATTTAATATTCAAATTAACAAAGAAGGTAGGACAGAATTCATTTTGAATTCATTGTCCTACCTTTAAAATGTTGAATATATGCTTAATTTAAGAAATTACCTATTTCAATCAACTAAAGTCAATTTGAATTGTAAACGCTTAATAAAATATTTCAATTTACTATTCATATAACCAAGTATCTCTAGGTGCTTCGTAGCTACTTAATTCCTCTTCTTTGAACCATAAATTAATCTCTCTTTGTGCTGATTCAACTGAATCAGAACCATGAATTACGTTTCTTCCTACTGTTAAACCTAAATCTCCTCTTATAGAACCTGGCGTAGCTTCAGAAGGATTTGTTTTACCTATAATATGTCTTGATACATCTACAGCGTCTTCACCTTCGACAACCATTGCAAAAACAGGTGCTGAAGTAATAAATGAAACTAATTTACCATAGAATGGCTTGTCAGTATGTTCGGAATAGTGTTCTTCAGCTAGAGATTGAGGAACTGTCATTAATTTAGCACCGACAAGTTTTAACCCTTTTCTTTCAATACGTGAAATAATTTCTCCCACTAAATTACGTTGTACTGCATCTGGTTTAATCATTAAGAAAGTTCTTTCCATCGTAATTGATCCCCCTGTGAATTAAGTCTGATTAATTTAAGACTTAAAGTATAAATGTTTATTTATGTATAGTAATATTGTGTAACAAACAACCTGCTACTATTCAATAGTAACAGGTTGTTAAAGCGCTTTCAATATTTTTCCGTTCTAAACACTACGTGATCCCATTTTCTTTATTAATTTAATAAAAAGACTTTGAGCATTGGGTTCATCAAGTTCATCAATTAACTTAAGCGCCTTAGCTAAATATTTGTCACTAATTGCTTTTGATTCTTTAATACTATAAGAATTTCTAATCTGTTCAATTAGAGGTTTAAACTCTTGAGATTCAGATTGATGATTTAGAGCAGCAATTTTTTTCTTAAATGACGTATCTTTTTTCATTTCAAGTAAAACTGGTAACGTTATATGTCCATTCATTAAATCGCTACCAACTGGTTTGCCAAGTTTCTTTTCAGTGCTAGTGAAATCCAAAATATCATCTACTATTTGGAAACTCATACCAATATAATGACCTATCATTTTAAGTTTTCGAATGGTTTCATCATTAGCTTCTGAAGTAATTGCTCCTACTTCAGTTGCTAGCTGAATTAATAAAGCTGTTTTTCTATTGATACGTCTCAGATAGTTAGTAATACTTTGTTCGCTATTAAATTGATCTTGAAATTGGAATAACTCACCAAGTCCTACATTTACAATTGAATTTGAAATTATGTGATGAATTCGATTGTCACGAATTTCAGATAAATGTTCGAGTCCTAATGCTAGTAGAAAGTTTCCAGTTAGTATTGCAGTAGTAACATCCCATTTTTTTACTATGGTTAATCGTCCACGTCGTTTGTCACTCTTATCTATAACATCATCATGAACGAGCGTTGCCATATGAATTAACTCTAATGCAACTGCGACGCGATACGTGTCTTCTGTTTTCTTTTGTGGACCGAATTGACTACTTAATATAACAAATGCCGGTCTAACTCTTTTACCTCCTGAAGAAAGCAAATGTGATGAGGCTTCACGTAATATCGGATCATTGCTTTCAATAGCTTTTTGAAGGCGTTTTTCTACATTTTTTATCTCGCTATTCATGTTTAACTTTGCCACGTTAATCACCTTTTATTTAGTCGAACTTTTTTGTTTATAGCCTAGATGCATTGCAGCAACGCCACCTGTAAAGCTACGAATTTTAATTTTATTAAAGCCAGCATGTTCAAACAATTGTTTTAACTTATCCTTATCTGGAAAATCGAACGTAGATTGTTGTAACCATTCATATTCTTCTTTTGATTTGGCAAATAATTTACCAAATACTGGCATTACAAATTTAAAGTACAATTTATAAACTTGTTTAAACACAGGCATTGTTGGTTGACTTGTTTCAAGACAAACAATCATTCCGCCTGGCTTTAAGACTCTGTTCATTTCTTTTAATGCAACTAAATAATCAGGTACGTTACGTAGACCGAAACCAATAGTTACATAATCAAATGAATTATCTTCAAACGGTAAATTCATTGCATCGCCATGTACTAAATGAATATTGTTCATATGTTTGGTTTTTTCTTTACCAACTTCTAACATGTTTTCACTAAAGTCTAAACCCGTCACCTCACCATGAGCACCAACTGCTTTACTTAAGGCTATTGTCCAATCAGCAGTACCACAACAAACATCAAGTGCTTTACTACCAACTTTAACTTGCATATCTTTCATTACATGTTTACGCCATACTTTGTGTTGTTCGAAACTAATTATGTTATTTAAACGATCATATTTACTTGAAATATTTTGAAAGACTGTATGAACTTGTTCTTTTTTTGCATTATTTTCAGTCATTAATATTACCTCTACTTTTCTCTATATAACTTTGATTGATATCTTTTAAAAACTGATGTACATCAGCGGCTTGATACATTTTAAGGTAAGATGGATAGTAATCATCAACCTCAGGAATTAATTTTTGATACAAATTTAAAGGGGCTACTTGTTCTTTACTGAAATGAGACAAAGTTATATATGGGAAGATTGTTTCTATTTCAATAATTGCATCATAGATATCTTCAGTTTCTATTACTTGATGATGTAAAGATGATTTTAATTCATTAGATTTAACAATTGCTTTACTCATTGCTAATTGAAAAGTTGGATCATTTATTTCAGCTAACAACGTATAAAAATGAGCACTTAGCAAATCACCAATCAAAATAGATTTCTTTGACTTTTGATTTTGAGTAATTTCATCAAGGTGTTTCATTGAAGTATCGATAGTGAGGCAAGCAAGTTTAGCATTCTTAGGAATATCATAACAATCTAATAATTCACCCAATCTAGAGTTTATGTTAATAGCTTCATAGTCATGAATTCCCTTAAGCTTTTGATTAATTTGTCTATTTAATTTGCTTATAGTTCTTTCCATGTTCACACCTCACGTTATTATCACTATACATCTTAACATTATATGAATAAAAATAAAATATAGCGACTTAACGTTACAATTACTTTATTTATTGAATTGAAAAGCTATTACGGAATAACAACATACATAATATAGTAATAAATTATATGCATTAATTCTCTAAAATGATTTATGTATAAAAAAAAGCCCTTTATAGGGCTTTTAAGTAAATTATTTAACAGCATCTTTTAATGCTTTACCAGCTTTAAATGCTGGAACTTTACTTGCAGGAATTTCAATTTCTTTACCTGTTTGAGGGTTACGTCCTTTACGTGCAGCACGTTCACGAACCTCAAAGTTTCCGAAACCAATTAATTGAACTTTTTCACCTTTAGAAAGTGATTGTTGGATTGATTCGAAAACAGCATCTACAGCTGAACCAGCTTCTTTTTTAGTTAAATCAGCTTGTTCTGCAACTGCATTAATTAAATCAGTTTTATTCATTACGAGTTCACCTCCAGATGAATGATAATGATATCTTTATATCATTATGCTATGACTTTAACACAACAATTAATGTTACCGCAATAATTTATGCACTTAAAACACTGAAATATCAGTATTTTATGTACAAGTCTGCGAAAAATTTTTGATAATGAGTAATATTACACTTTATTCAGATTTTTTATCTCTTCCCATTAAATCTTTAACACTGTCTTTAACCGGATTATCTTCGAATAAAACCTTGTAAAGTGCATTAGTTATAGGCATATCAACATTTTGTTGTTTAGCTAAATGGTATACAGAATTAGTAGTATAAATCCCTTCTACTACCATATTCATTTCATTTAAAGCTTCATCCATCGTTTGGCCTTGCCCTAATTTAAATCCTAAAGTGTAATTACGTGAATGCGTTGATGTACAAGTAACAATTAAATCTCCAATACCACCAAGACCTAAAAATGTCATTGGATCAGCACCTAATTTTTCACCTAATCTGCTTATTTCGGCTAAACCTCGTGTCATTAAAGCAGCTTTAGCATTATCACCATAGCCCATGCCGGCTACAATACCACTTGCAACTGCAATGATATTTTTTAATGCTCCTCCTAGTTCAACACCGACTAAATCATTATTAGTGTATACACGTAGATAATCATTCATAAATAAATCTTGAATCAATTTGCTAACTTTTTCATCTTTTGATGATGCGGCGACTGTAGTTGGTTGTTTAATCACTACTTCTTCTGCGTGACTAGGACCTGATAAAACACCGATTCCGCCATTGTGTTCTTCTGAAATTGAATCTTCAATCATTTCTGAAACACGTTTGAATGTATCATTTTCTATCCCTTTTGCAACATGTATAAAAGTTTTCCTAGTATCAATTAAATTATCAATTTCACTAGTAACTTCGCGCATTGCTTTAGTTGGTAGAGCCATTAAATATATATCAGTAAAATTCACGGCTTCTTTAATATCACTAGTTGCTTTAATACTACTATTTAAAACAACATCTTTTAGATAGCGTTTATTTTGATGGTGATCATTTAATTCTTTCACACTATCTTCATTTTTTCCCCACATTAAAACAGTATGTCCATTTTCAGCTAATACATTAGCTAATGCAGTACCAAAACTTCCCATACCAAAAACAGTAATTTTAGTCATAGTTTTATCTCCTTCTTAGTTTCTTCTTCTTGGAATGATGTGAATAGGTGTTCCTTCAAAACCAAATGCATGACGGATTTGATTTTCAAGGTAACGTTTGTAAGAAAAATGCATTAGTTCGACATCATTAACGAATACAACAAATGTTGGAGGCTCGATAGCTACTTGTGTAGTATAGAATACATTTAAACGACGGCCTTTATCTGTTGGCGTAGGATTCATAGATATAGCGTCAGTGACAACTTCATTTAAAGTAGAACTTTGAACACGTTTTTTATGGTTTTCGCTTGCTTCATTAATATATGGGAATAACGTGCGTAAACGAGTGCCTTCCTTAGCAGAAACAAAAGCAATTTGAGCATAATCTAAAAATTGGAACTGATTTCTGACATCATCAGCAAATTTCTTCATTGTGTTACTATCTTTGTCAACTGTGTCCCATTTATTCACTACAATGACAACTGCTTTACCTTCTTCGTGAGCATATCCTGCAACACGTTTATCTTGCTCGATTATACCTTCCTCAGCATCGATTACAATCAAGACTACATTAGATCGTTCAATTGCTTTAAGTGCACGTAGTACTGAATATTTTTCAGTTGATTCATACACTTTCCCTTTTTTACGCATACCTGCTGTATCTATTAAAACATAATCTTGTCCATCAAAACTGTATTCAGTATCAACAGCGTCTCTAGTAGTTCCTGCAACATTTGATACAATAACGCGTTCTTCACCAAGAATTGCATTTACTAAACTAGATTTTCCTACATTAGGACGACCAATTATTGAGAGTTTTATAGTATCTTCATCATATGGATCTTCAGTTTCTTCATTAAAGTGCTTAACTACCTCATCTAATAAATCTCCTAAACCTAAGCCGTGTGATCCTGATATTGGATATGGATCTCCAAAACCTAATGAGTAAAAGTCAAAAATGTCATTTCTCATTTCAGGGTTATCTACTTTATTAACGGCCAATACAACAGGCTTTTTAGATTTATATAGCATCTGTGCAACCATTTCATCACTTTGGGTTAAACCTTCTCGTACATTCACCATAAAGATAATGACATCTGCTTCATCAATTGCGATTTCAGCTTGTGCTCTTATTTGGGTTTGAAAAGGAGCATCTCCTATTTCTATTCCACCAGTATCAATAATATTAAATTCATGTGTTAACCATTCGCCTGATGAATATATTCTATCACGTGTAACACCAGGTGTGTCTTCGACAATTGAAACACGTTCACCTACTACTCTATTAAATATTGTAGATTTCCCCACGTTAGGCCTACCTACAATAGCTACAATAGGTTTCGTCATAAGCTAACTTCCTCTCTTTCTAAAATCTCTATAATTTTATCATATGACCTACTTATTTCAAACTAAGTATGTAAGTTAAGCAAAAATATGGTTTTTAAAACAATAAATCTCGCTACATTTCATAATTTAATTACCATTATGATCCATTAAATTGTGAGAAAATGAAAATTCCCAATTAAAGTCTTAAACTTTAATTGGGAATGAGTTTGTATAATAACTTGAGATTAAAATTTTAAGTCTTTAAATTTATCGCCAAAGACATCACCTAATGTTGGATTGTCTTCATTTGAATCATTACTTAAATAAGATTGAGTTGTAGCATCATCGCTCTCAACAACGTCCTCTTTAGGTAATGTAGCTTTAATTGAAAGTGAGATACGTTCATTTTCTTCATCTATACCTAAAATTTTAGCATTAACTTGTTGTCCTGGCTCAAGTTTTTCACCTGGTGTGCCAATATGTTCATGAGCAATTTCTGAAATATGCACTAAACCTTGAACACCTGGAGCAATTTCAACGAAAGCACCGAAGTTAGCTAAACGCGCAACTTTACCTTCAATAACATCATCTTCATGAAATTGTCCTTTAATGCTTTCAAATGGTGTAGGTAAAGTATCTTTGATAGAAAGTGAAATACGTTCAGCATCTTTTTCTACAGACTTAACTTTTACATCTACCTCTTGACCTACAGAAACTACATCTTCTGGAGAATCAACATGTTCATGAGATAATTCAGAAACGTGGACTAAACCATCTACGCCACCGATATCAACAAAAGCACCAAAGTTAGTTAGACGAGCGACTTTACCTTTAATAACATCACCAGCATTAAGTGATTCTAATAAAGAAGCTTTTTTTACATCATTTTCAGCTTGCTCTACTGCTTTACGGCTTAAAATGACTCTATTATTTTCAGGATCTAATTCTTCTACTTTAATGCGAATAGTTTGTCCATCGAATACAGAGAAATCTTCAATGAAATCAGTTGAAATTAGTGAAGCTGGTACAAAACCGCGTTGACCTACATCTACAACCAGGCCACCTTTAACTACTTCTGTAACTTTAGCCTCAATTATTTCGTCATTATCAAGTTTTTCTTGTAAATACTCATATGATTTTTCAGTTTCAAGTTGACGTTTTGAAAGAATATACGCACCTGAGTCATTTTCTTCATCAACTTCGATTTTAGTAACATATGCTTCAATTTCATCACCTTGTTTAACTACCTCACTTGGGTTCTCAATATGATGAGTTGAAAGCTGGCTAATTGGAATGATTCCATTGAATTTGCCACCATTAATATGAACTACGACTTGTTTGTCTTCAACTTGTTGAACCTCACCAGTGACTTTGTCACCTTCTTTAATATCATTAATCATTGATTCATTGAATTCTTCAGTCATCTTGTTTGCCTCCTTATACACTACATACATATAACATCTTATAAACCAGTAGAATTGTCAAGAAATTCCCCTTTAGTTTCATAAGTTCTTAAAAAAATTATCAATTATTAAAATTATAAAATGAAAATTTAACTGATTTATAACTTTTGAAAATTTAAAATTTTTATACGAACTAAATGTATGTTATACGATTAAAAAAGTGCTTAATAGTTACCACTTTTAATTATATAGAATAAAAATAGCTATTTAAAATAATTCGCACTTTAAACTTAGTTAAGTACGAATCACTCTAAATAGCTGTCATTATTTATTTAAATATTGTTAACCAAAGTCATTATTTCTTCAGTTACTTCTTCAATCGTTTTACCAGTTGTATCCACTGTGACGGCGTCATCAGCTTTTTTTAAAGGTGAAATGTCCCGATTCATATCGTAATGATCTCTTTCTTCTATTTCTTTTTTTAATTGCGATAGTGTTGATGGGATACCTCTTTGTTCGTTTTCTTTTTGACGTCTTTCAGCTCTTTCTTCAACTGAAGCGATCATGAACACTTTTAATTCTGCATCTGGTAATACTACTGTGCCAATATCTCGGCCATCCATAACAATTCCTTTTTTAGCTGCTAGATCTTTCTGCTTTTCAACTGCAAATGTTCTAACAGGTTCTTTAGAAGCAACATAAGATACATTTTGAGTTACATCATTTTCTCTTAAAAAATCAGTGACGTCTTGATTATCTAATAAAATTCGTTGTCCTTTACTTTTGTCATAGGTTAATTCCAACGTCGTTTGATTAACGAGTGTTTTAAAATCCTCTGGTTTATCATTTTGAAGATATTTATAAGTAATCGCACGGTACATTGCACCTGTATCAACGTAAATCATAGACAATTTACTAGCTACTTGTCGTGCAATGGTACTTTTACCTGCAGCTGCAGGACCATCCAAGGCAATATTTATTAAGTCCATATTATTTATCCTTCCTTGTTGTTTTATTTGTATTATTTTATCATAAATATGTAAATTAAAAATAGGAGGAACGAAATGAAAAGATTATTAGTTATACATACTGGTGGCACAATTAGCATGTCCCAAAACCAATTTAGTCAGGTAGTAACAAATGATGTGAATCCAATATCTCTTCATAGAGACATTATTGGCCAATACGCTGATGTTGATGAAATTCATCCATTTAACATTCCGTCTCCTCATATAACAATTCAAAATGTCGAGAAGTTGAGAAATATAATTATTGAAGCTAATGAGACAGATAAATATGATGGTTTTGTAGTTACACATGGTACTGATACTCTTGAAGAGACTGCATACCTTTTAGATTTATTATTAGACATTAGATGTCCTGTTGTTATAACTGGTGCAATGAGATCTTCTAATGAGATTGGTTCCGATGGATTATATAATTTCATTTCATCAATTCGTGTAGCCTCTTCTAGTGATGCAAATGACAAAGGCGTTATGGTCGTATTCAATGATGAAATACATACTGCTAGAAATGTAACGAAGACGCATACTTCTAACATCAATACCTTCCAAAGTCCAAATCAAGGACCATTAGGAATATTAACTAAAGATAATGTTCAATTCTATAATCAACCTTATAAACAACAGTCATTTGAAATAATAAATTATCAGTTGAAAGTACCATTGATAAAAGCTTATATGGGTATGGAAAGTGACATATTTAATTTTTATGCGCAACAAAACGTAGATGGTATCGTCATTGAAGCTTTAGGGCAAGGAAATTTACCTCCAAGTTGCTTGAAAGGTGTCCAATCTTGTTTAAATAATAATATACCTATTGTGTTAGTTTCTAGATCTTTTAATGGGATTGTAAGTCCAGTTTATGCCTATGAAGGTGGTGGCTTTCAATTAGCGAATAATGGTTTAATATTTTCAAATGGATTAAATGGTCCTAAAGCAAGACTTAAGTTACTAATTGGCCTAAGTAATCAACTCAATATTGTAGAATTAAAAAATTATTTTGAAAAGCAAAATTAATTACAAGATTTTAGAAAAATAATGTGATTTAATTTGATTTGCTTGAGAAGTTACTACTTAATAATCTTTTGGTATCATATTAATTTATCTTCATAAGGATGATAAGAGCTGAGAAGACACTAATGTTGCGTCGTTCTCAGCTCTTATTAACTATACTGCTGTTTTATACTTCTGTCCTTAACTTTCAAGTGGTGTTTGCTTTTTACTTAAAATACTCTGAGTAATAATCCCGCCATGATATTTACCATTTTCAATAAAGATTGCATTATTATCATTACCTGCAGCAATTACGCCAGCAATATAGCAATTCTCAACATTTGTCTCAAAAGTTTCTTTATTATGAACTGGAGCAGTTCCATATTCATTTGTATTAATTTCAATTCCAATAGATTCTAAGAAATCGTAATCAGGGTGATACCCTATCATTGCAAATACATGATCATTAGGTATCTCTGTAACTTTACCGTTCTTTTCATAAATCACGCTATTCTCTGTTATTTCAGTAACGTTCGCATTGAACTCCATAGTGATTTTTTCATGATTAACTAATGATTCAAAATTTGGCAATATCCATGGTTTAATGGCAGCTGAATATCGATCACCTCTGTATAGTACAGTTACATTTGCACCTGCTTTTTCTAATTCTAATGCAGCGTCAACAGCAGAATTTTTACCACCTATGACAGTAACATCTAAATTAAAAAACGGGTGTGCTTCTTTAAAATAATGTTGTACTTTAGGAAGTTCTGCCCCTTTAACCTCTAACTTATTATGTTGACCATAATAACCGGTTGCAACAGTTAAAAATTTACACTCATAAACATCTTTAGTAGTTGTTATAGTGAACTTATTGTCAATTTTTTTAACAGTGAGTACTTCTTCAAATGCATGAACATTTAACTGATGATGTTTAACAACTTCTCTATAATATACTAGTGCTTGATTGCGTCGGGGTTTACTTTCTTCGACTATAAAAGGAATATCACCGATACTTAATTTATCACTAGATGAGAAAAATGTTTGGTGTGTTGGATATTTATATATAGCATCTACAACATTCCCTTTTTCGATGACTAATGTATCAATACCCTTTCTTTTTTGTTCAATAGCAGCACTTAAACCGCATGGGCCTCCGCCGATAATAATACTTTCTATGCTTTGCATGTCATTGGCCTCCTTTAATCACCCATATATTATAGCAGTTGTTTCGCTATTTCTAAATAGAATAGCACTCACAATATTTATATAAAATTAAAATTATATGTGCATTGAAACAAAAAAAGACTGAAACAATTTTGTTTCAGTCTCTTTAGAATGATGATTAAGTTATTGTGGGATTATTAATTTTTGACCGTTAGAAATATTATTACTTGATAAGCCATTAGCTTGTTTAAGTTTATTTACATTTTCAACAGTACCTTCTCCGTAGTATTGAATAGCGATACGGTATAAGTTTTCATTACCTGATACTACGTGAGTTTGTTGTCCTGAATTAGAACTATTTGATTGATTATTATTGCTGTTACTTTGACTGCTACTGTTTGAAGTAGCTTGAGAGTTACCATTGTTATTGTCACTATTTGAGTTACTACCATTATTATCTGATGATGAAACGTTATCAGATGAATTTGATGAAGTACTATTATCTGAAGTGCTACTATTATCATCACTTGAATTACTAGATGATTCATTGTCTGTTGTAGCTTTGTCATTTGAGTCGTCATCATTAGTTGCTTTGTCTTTATCTTTGTCACTGCTTGCTTTGTCTTTGTCGCTATCATTACTAGCTTTGTCTTTACTATCTTTGTTGTTATCTTTGTTAGCAGTTTGTTCTGTTTTGTTATCTGCTTGGTTGCTATCTTTTTTATCGTTGTTTAAATACATTCCAATAAAGATAGCAAGTGCAGCTAGAATAAGTAATAAAGCGATAAGTGGAAGTAAAATACCTGCTAGACCACGTTTCTTTTTACCATTGTGAGCTTGGAATCCATCATTACCATCGTCATGTTTATGATTTCTATGATCGTCTTGATGATCACTGTTATGGCTATGATTATCTTTATGGTTATGATTATTATTTTTATGGTCTTTTTTATGTTTTGCAGCTGCTACTCCAGCTGCGCCAGCCGCACCGGCACCAACTGCTGCTTTTTTACCTTTATTACCTTTTTTGGGTTCTTCTTTAGAATGGTTATCTTTGGCGTCAAGATGCTCGTCATGAAGGTCTTTATCATGTTTTCTGTTTTGATCATATTGATTATCGTTATTTAAACCACGATCATCTTTATGTTCGTTATATTTTGAGTCATGATGTGCATCTTTTTTACGTTTGTCTTTTGCAGCTTTAGCACCAGCAGCTCCAGCGACTGCGGAACCTCCAGCTATTTCAGCGTCTTTGCCATGTCGAGACTTTTTGTTTTGTTGATCTTTGTGATTTCGATTATCTTGACGCTCATCGATACTTTCTTCATGATTACGACGATGACGATCCTCATCATTCAAACTATCATTATCATAGTCTTTATCATATTTTCTATTTGATGCTTCATGACGATTATTTCTACGTGAAGCATCATCATTAAAGTCTCTATCAAAAGAACGTTTGTCATCCTTATGTATTGGCTCGTTATCTAGATGCTCTTCTTGCTGATTGTGTTGTAACTCATTGAAAGAGTCTTCATCGTGTCGATCATCAAGTGAACCATTAGCATTTGAATCAGAACTTTGATTATCAAATTTTCTGTTTTTATTAGTAGCTTGGTTACGTCTTCTTTGACGTCTTTGTGCGTTTCTAGGTGGGAATTGTTGGTCTGATTGATTATCAAAATCATTGGACTCATTTGAATTTTCATCAAACTCGTTTGTATTATCTTCGAATTGATCATCAGAATTAATAGACTGACGATTTTTTTCGAAATCATCTCTAAAATTATTTTTAGACACGGTCATCATCCTCTCTTAAATAATTATTTAAATATCACATACCATATACCCCACAAAGCGTGAAATATGTATAGTATTTAAATATTTCTTGAAAAACTTTAAGTATTATAATTATATCCTCTTAAAATAAATTTAGTAAAGAAAAGCAACTATACTTTAAATAAATATTTTAACTTTTCAGTATAACTTAATTTTCTTTTAACTTTTTTTCTATTGGTAACTTTTATAGGCATCAAATTAGAATCTATATCACAACATTGCTGAGGTTGAGTTGGATTATCACCAAAAAATTCTAATAAATAACGACGTCTACATTGATCTAGGGATGTATAACCGATCATTCTTTGATAACCTAATTTTTTTCGAATTAATGAATTGTCAAAAATTGTTTTGAGTACGTTGGATGAATATCTTTGACTCAATATGGTTAGTATTTCTTGCTTTTGAGGAGGTAAAAAAGCACCTATATCAAAAGCATCGATGTCTTCAGTAGTTATCGCATCACTAAACAATAATGTCTCTAATATATAGCTATCGTCTGGCTGATATAGACTAATCGCTTGGCTTTGTAAATTATCTCTCCCGGCTCTACCAATTTCTTGTAAGTAATTTGAAGGACTTGTTGATAAATGAAAATGGATGACTGTTCTAATGTCTTTTTTATTAACGCCCATGCCAAAAGCACTAGTAGCCACGATAACGGGTATAAAGTTCTCCATAAATTGATTTTGTACAGTATGTCGTTCTTGATAAGATAAATCACCATGATAAATACCGGTTAAATAACCATAGTCGTATATCATATTGGCTAATTCTAAACAGACCTTTTTAGATGAAACATAAATAATAGTTGGACCGGATTGTTCTAAAAAGTTTAATAGCCACTTAATTTTAGCACCATCATTTTCAAAGTTAAGATGAGAAAAAGATATATTCTCCCGATTCATAGAAGTCTTAATTACGTTTAATTTCCTAGATAAGATAAGATTTAAGTCGTTTTCTAAATGAGGTGGTGCTGTAGCTGTTAAAGCCAGTATTGATGCATTTTTATAATGAGATGTTATCTTACCTATTAATGCATAATGAGGTCGGAAATCATAACCCCATTCAGATAAACAATGTGCCTCATCAAGTACAATTAATCCGAAGTCAATTTTCCTAATTAATTTAAAGTTTTGTGTTTGTAAAATAAATTCTGGACTTAAAAAAACAAAGCGACTTTTGTGTAATGAATTTATATTTTGTTGTTTTTCATTTTCATCCATGCCTGAATGAATAGAAGTAACAAATTTCTCACCTTGAGCTTTCAATTGCATCACTTGGTCATCCATAAGAGAGATTAACGGAGATATTATTAATGTTGGCTTTCCTTTCATATAGGTTGGCATTTGGTAACATAAGCTTTTACCACTCCCCGTAGGAAGAATACCTAGGGTATCTTTCTTACTAACTACACTTTCGATTATTTCTTTTTGACCAGGATTAAATGATGAGAATCCGAACCATTCTCTCAATTTTTCTTCAAGCACTCAATTCACCTCTCTCAATACCGACTATTAACAATTTAATTTGAAAATAAGATAATTGATCAAATTCTTCTTTATATAATTTTAATCTATGTCCTCTGTTTTGATAATAAAATGCTATAAATTCACTTGTTTGTGGGCCATTAACAAAGGTTTGGTATTCTGAAAAATATCCTTTTATAAATAATTCAAGAACGTGATCTTCGATTGTGTTAATTTTAACATTTTGGGTCACTGCAGCCTCATCCATAGAAAGACCTTTGAGTAATTGATGATACGTAATTGTCGTTTTATTTAACAAAGTCGGTAATATGATTGTTTGAGTTAATATAGGAAATTGTTTATCGTTTTCTAATGCAAACATCATTTGCACTAAATTATTGAGTTCAAGTTCAAATAACTTAGTTACAGGTATATCTTCTATTAAAGAAACCTGCTGTCGCGTATACATAGGTTCTTCATAACCTTGTAGATAATAATGGATTAAACAGTTGTTACTACATTTTTCATCAATTAAATGAAAGAGCTGTTCGATTTCTTTTTCAAAATCATCAACTAAATTTTGTTCCAGTATTTTTGAATAGATTTGTTTCACTCTACTTTGAACAGTTATTTGTTGTGTAATTGGTATAAAGTTTAAGTGGTTGTTTTTAAAATGAGTTATAGTTTGTATTAGTAATTGAATGCAACTAAAAGTTTGAATCATACTATCGTATGTATATCTTGGATGTATTGTAATGTCAGTATTTTGATTATTATAGGTGTCTAAAAATCGCTCAAAAGACGGATATTTTAATTTAGGTAAACTATGATATAATGATAAAAGTTGTTGGGAACATGCATCAAAAAATGTTTGATGTGATTTTTTTCCATTCAAAATATTATAAATACTTTTATTGGTTTTATAATCGAATGAATGATTTGATGCATAAGTAATAATTGAGTGCATTAATGAATCCTCACTTTATATAACTAATAGAATAGTAAATAAATTAATCGAAGTGTTATTTAACATTTGTTATACTAGTGTAGCATTTTTATCAAAGGAGGCGAAGAATTTGGCAAAGTATACAATCGTTGATATGGATACATGTATTGCTTGTGGAGCATGTGGTGCTGCTGCACCTGACATTTACGATTATGACGACGAAGGTATTGCTTTCGTAATCCTTGATGATAATCAAGGTACTGCAGAAGTACCAGAAGAATTATATGAAGATATGGAAGATGCGCTTGAAGGTTGTCCGACTGATTCAATTAAGATTGAAGAAGAACCATTTGATGGTGATGCTCTTAAATTTGAATAGTCACATATTGTGAGTGAATTAATAATGAAACCTCCTAATGTTGAATAATTAGTTCAACATTAGGAGGTTTTCTATGATAATACGCGTTTTAATCTTCTGTATAAAAGCGTAAATATAATTGAAATCACGATACCTTTTATAATATTGAAAGGTATAACTCCTGATAAAATGATAATTTTTAGATTGTTAAAGACATCACCTAAATTAAAAATCATTCCATATAATGGAAGTAAAACAAAGTAATTCAGTATACTAAGTACGATAGTCATTACTATAGTACCTATTGCTAGCCCCACAACCAATGAACGTGGTGTATCACTATGACGGCCTTGACGCTTAGTTACATAATAAGCGGATAACAGGAAACTAACACCTGCTAAAAAATTGGCAACTGGACCAACAGGATCTCCCATATTGAATAAAAAATTAAGTATATTTTTGATAAGTGCTACTAAAATACCAGCAATGGGACCTAAAAGAAATGTTGCTAATAAAGTTGGAACATCACTAAAGTCTAATGTTAAGTATGGTGGTAAAAAAGGTAGCGGAAATTTAATGAATGTTAAAATAAACGCTATGGCACTTAACATGCTAATAGTGATAAGACGTTTGTTTTGTTGCATATTTAATTTTCTCCTTCCATTCATCTTACATAGAATAGGAGATAATTTTGCACAACAAAAAAACCTCCATCTTCTCCCATCCAGACTATACTGTCGGCTTCAGATTTCCACTGAATCAGCCACTTCAAAGAAGCGGGTCGCAGGCTTAATTTACTGCCGGTTGGGAATTGCACCCTACCCCGAAGATGAATTATATAATTGATTAATTTAATTTTTATATTACCTTATGTGAAAGCATTGCGCAATAATGGTGCTTAGACTTATTTAAAAAAGAGCAATACACCATTCTTAAGTACAAGGTGTTTGCTCTTAGATAAAATAAATATATTAATAGGTATATTTATTTTTAGGCTTTGGTAACTTAATTATGAATGTTGTACCTTTGTTTACTTCACTTTCAACTTTAATAGTACCACCATGTTCTTCGATTATCATTTTACAGATAAATAGTCCTAAACCAGTTCCCTGTTTACCTCTAGTTCTTGAAGCCTCTACTTTATAAAATCTGTCGAATACGAGTTCAATATGCTCTGGAGATATGCCGCTACCAGTATCTTTAATGTACAACGTTTGATAGGAATCATCCGTAGTTGTTGTAATTGATATTGAATCACCTGGTTGAGTATAACGTGTGGCATTGTCAATTAAATTTGTTAGAACTTGGTCTATGCGATCGGCATCGTATTCCCATAATTCATCACCGATGTTTGGTTCTAATGACATATTTAATTCTAAATCATCAGCCTGTTGTTTATATTTCATTTGCATTTTAGATAGTATAGGTTTAATGGGTTGTTTTTCTTTATTAACAGTTAAACCCTCTGCATCCATGCGAGCCACATTTAATAATTCATTTACTAATCGATTTAAACGTTTCGTTTCATCTAATACAATTGATAAAGAATCTCGAATTTCTTCTGGTTCGGTTACAATACCATCTACAATTGATTCAGTGTAACCTTGTAATAACGAAATAGGTGTACGTAATTCATGTGAAACATTGGCAATGAAATCTTTCTTCATCTGATCTAAATTATGTTCATTAGTCATATCTCTTATAATGACTACAATTCCACTACGGCCATCTTGTTGAATTCTCTCTACATAACTCATGATTATGACGTAATATTTATTGTTAATCTCATATTCTTGGAATTCGGTGTCTTTTGAAACAAATGTAGTTTCAATTTGCTTTTCAATTTCTTTATATACAGTTTTGTCTATTGATTTAATAATATAGTCAGCCATTTTATTTGAAAGAATAACTTCCCTCTTATCATTTAAACCCAATACACCTTCAATCATAGAATTAATCAAACTATCTCTTATATTTTTTTGAGTTGAAAGTGCCTCTATATTCTCTTGTATTTCAGAACTCATATTATTAAACGTATGTGATAATTCGCCTATCTCATCTTTAGTTGAAACACTTGTCTGTTTTGAATAATCACCTTTAGAAATATTAATAGCTTGAGTTCTAAGATGTCGTAAAGGTTTAGTAATTCTATTTGACAAAAAGAATGCAAATATTGTTGAAATAGCGATAAATATAATGGCGGTGATTAAAATGATAATGGTAATTGCATTATTAGTATCTTCAATAGACTTTAAATCTTGATAAATGAATACTGCACTATATTTTGAATTTGCATTTTCTTGTGCTTTCATAGGATAGCCTAACAAAATATAGGAATGGGAATTACCGTTATTACTTATTGTTATATTTTGAGTGGTAGACTTTCCTTGAGAGAAGACGCGTTGGAATTGCGAATTCTTGTGTATCTCTTCAAGCATTTTGTCTTTAGTATTGCTATTTGAACTTTTAAAACTTGAAGACTTATTAGCCATTATAATAACGCCACCTGATCCATCTATTAATTGTTGGCTGTGTTCTATGGCTAAAGTTTTATTATCAGCTTGTTCAACTAAGTGGCTGATTCTAGACGCATCTTCTCTTATAGCATTTTCAGTTTGTTGTGTGTAGTAGTATTGTATAAAAGTAATTAATGCCGCACTTAATAAAATTAAAACTGTCGTTACTATGAAAAGTATAGTTAACCACAGTTTTATTACCACACTATTTAGTCGATTCGTCATTAGACTTTACCTCGAATTTGTAACCAACACCCCAAACAGTTTGAATCATATGTGCAGCATCTTCTGATACACGATTAAGTTTCTCACGCAGGCGTTTAACATGAGTGTCTACTGTTCTTAAATCACCATAAAATTCATAATGCCATACTTCTTTTAAAAGTTGTTCACGATCAAACACTTTATTAGGTGTCTTAGCTAAATAAATAAGTAATTCGTACTCTTTTGGAGTTAAATTAACTTGTTGGTTATCTGCTAATACACGATGTGCATCATTATCAATAATTAAATGATTAAATTCAATAACATCTCTTGCATGAGGTTCACTTTGTTCAGGTTTAGAAGATTGCGTTCTACGTAATAATGCTTTTACTCTTAAAACAACCTCTCTTGGTGAGAATGGTTTGACGATATAATCATCTGCGCCAGACTCAAATCCTTCTACCCTATTTGTTTCTTCGCCTTTAGCTGTAAGCATAATAATAGGTGTGTCTTTATGTTCACGTAACTTAGATGCTACTTCAATACCTTCCATTTCTGGTAACATCAAGTCTAAAAGTATGCACGCATAGTCATTTTCTATAGCAAGATTATAAGCTTCTTTGCCATTACTTGCTTCATGAATCGTAAACGATTCTCTCTCTAGGTATAGTTTCAATAATCTTCTGATTCTATCCTCATCGTCTACAATTAATATTTCATTTGTCATTTTGTTTATACCTCCTACACATGCTCAATTCACTCATTATTATAGCATACAGCATGATTGAAAGCTTTACTTTAAAGTTAACTTTGTGAAAAAAATAGCAAGAGAAATTAATATCATTTAATTTCTCTTGCTATTGTAAAATATACTTCATTTATTTTCCGTTTTCTGCCATATGTCTTAATACTTTAACTTCATGAGGTGTCAGTACTCTGCCCTCACCTGCATTTAATCCTTTAAGGTTCAAATTGCCGAACTCAATTCTTGTTAATTTATCAACTTGATGTCCAAAATGCTCGAACATACGACGAACTTGTCGATTTCGTCCTTCACTAATAGTGATTTCTACAAGTGTAATATTTTTATCTTTATCTTGCTTTTTTACTTTGACTTGAGCTGGTTGGGTAAAACCATCTTCAAGTTCAATTCCATTTTCTAAAGCTTTAACTTCTTCTCTCATGAGGTAACCTTTTAATTTAGCCACATATTTTTTTTGAATATGATATCTTGGATGAGTCATTAAGTTTGTAAATTCGCCATCATTAGTAAGTAACAATAATCCTGATGTATCATAATCTAATCTACCAACAGGATAAATTCTTGTCTCTAAATCTTTAAAGTAGTCAGTAACCACAGTTCGTCCTCTATCGTCAGACACACTTGTTATAACTTGAGTTGGTTTATAGAACAAAATATACATTTTGTCTTCTTGTTCAATTTTAATTCCTTCAACCTCAACTGTATCAGAACTTTTTACTTTAGTACCTAATTCAGTTACGGTTTGCCCGTTAACTTTAACTTTGCCTTCGGTAATTAAAGTTTCAGCTTTTCTTCGTGAAGTGTATCCACTATTAGCAATTCGTTTTTGAAGCCTTTCTAATTCTTTACTCATTTTGTATCTCCTTTTTGATTTACTAAATTACTAAAGAAATCTTCCATTTCTTCTTCATCTTCTTCAGTTGTTGGTAAATCTTCCATTTTTTCTATTCCAAATACATTTAAAAACAAATCCGTTGTTTGTAAAGCATGACTACGAGAATTTTCTACATCTTTAGCTTCAATTAATCCACGTGCAATTAATGTTCTAACTGCACCATCAGAATTAATTCCTCTAATTAATTCTATGTCACTACGACTCAATGGCTGATTATACGCAATAATTGATAATGTTTCCATTGCAGCTTGAGATAATTTCATATTAGATTTTTGTTCAATTAATTGTTCGATATAAGGTGAAGCTTCTTTTTTTGAAGTTAAAATATATGTTGAACCAAATTTTTGAATTATTAAACCACTAGAGGTGTATGATGAAATTAATTCAGATAATTTAGCTTGATTAATATCGAGAATTTCTAATAATTGCTTTTCGTCAAGCCCTTCATCCCCAGCTGTGTATAGTAATGCTTCTATGATTCCGTGTTTATCCAATATTAAAATTCACTCCTCTAATGATACGTATATCATCAAAATTTCTAACTTGTTCTATGTTAATTACTCCTGATTTAGACATCTCCAATATAGCTAAAAAGTGAGTAACCACCTGTTCTATTGGCTCGCTAAAAGTAAATAAACTGAAGAAATTAAAAGATGTATGATGCTTTAATTGTGTAGTTACCTTTTCAGTAGCTTGTTGAATAGTGAAACTTTCTTTAATTATTTCAACTGTCTTAGGTTTATTAAGAGCTAATCTTCTTTTAACGCGTTGATAAGCAACAATTAAATCTGTTAAATCTAAGGTTTGGCTTTCATCCCATGTTACGTTTTTCTCAAGATGGGATAGGTCAGTTGGGTGTTTAGTAAAATAGTGCTCTCGCTCTTCTTTTTTCTCAGTTAACAATTGTGTGTATTCTTTATAATTTTGATATTCAATTAATCGCCCTACCAAATCTTCACGAGGATCTTCTTCAAGGTTATCGTCTACATCATGTTGAGGGAGTAATAATTTACTTTTTATCATTAATAGCTCTGAAGCCATAACTAAATATTCACTAGCTACATTAATTTCTAGTTGCTTCATAGCGTGGACGTATTGCATATATTGCTCTGTTAATGATTTCATTGGTATATCATAAATATCAATTTCATATTTTTGAATTAAGTGGAGTAGCAAATCTAATGGGCCATTAAAGGCATCTAATTTTACTTCATACATATTAATCGTCCTCATATTGAATCTCTATCGTGCATAATTTCCTAAAATATTATAGCATGAATAATACAAACATTAAATTAAGGATGAGATGGATTGGACAAAGCCTTAATCGATTTTTATTATTATTTTCACAAACACCAACATTATTTCTTATGTCATGATATTTTGGAAGAAGCATGGAAATCAAATATAAATTTTTCTAAAAAGGATGGCATAGTGAGTTTAATTTTATTTTCAACTGCTATGTACCATTATAGAAGAGGTAATACAAAAGGTGCACTTGTAACTTTGAAAAAGTCATTGAGCACTTTTGAAAAAGCAAATGATAAAACGTTGTTGCAACTTAATGAGCAAGATTATAAAACATTAATTTTAAGTCAAATTAAATCCATTGAAGATTCAAAATCTTTTAAACCTGTATACATACCGATAAATAATATTTTTGAAAAACAGATTATTAATACTTATCCAGATTACAAATTTACAACACTTTTAACTCAAGATGAATATATAGTTAATCATCATAAAAAACGAGATAGAAGTGATGTAATCAGTGCAAGACATCAAGCGATGATTGAAAAACAAAATATTAGGAGTGGAAAAGATTTAAAATAAAATTTAGTGTAGCTCGACTTACATTAATTATAAAATATCTTTTTGGAAACTTTTATGAAAGTACTCTTAATCCACTCCCAATTTAAGAGTATTTATTTGTGGTCTAGGCTCTCGGATGAAATTGGTTATACATCTGTCTGATTTGAGTTTTAGAAACATGTGTATATAACTGAGTAGTAGAAATATCAGAATGACCTAACATCTCTTGAACTGCTCGTAAATCTGCGCCATTTTCTAATAAATGAGTAGCAAACGAGTGTCTTAATGTGTGTGGGGTCAAAGTTTTAGTAATATTCGCTCTTAAACCATATTGTTTAATTAGCTTCCATATACCTTGACGTGTCAAAGGTCGACCATGCAAGTTCAAAAACAGTACATTCGTTACCGTTTTTTTAAGTAATTGAGGTCTAACAGTATTGATATAAGTATCTAAATATTCAATGACAGTGTCACCTAAAGGAATGATTCTCTCTTTGTTCCCTTTACCGAAAACTTTAACAAATCCCATAATTAAGTTGACATCGTCTATCTCAATTTGTATTAATTCAGTAACACGCATGCCTGTTGCGTATAATAATTCTAAAATTGTACGATCGCGATACCCATTATTTTTAGTTAAATCCGGTGTTTCTAGTAACTGAATTACTTCTTCAACATCTAAAACATCTGGAAGTTTTTTTTCGTACTTAGGCGTTTCAATTAAAACGGTGGGATCTTTAGCAGCATATTTTTCGCGTAAAGCAAATTGATGAAAACTACGTATTGTTGAAATAAATCTTGCAATAGATTTTGCGGACGCGCCTTGATCTATTAGAGAACCAAGGCATTCTTGTATTGTTTGTCTATCTATAAAATCAATATGAGCAATTTTTTGTTCTTGCATATATAATTGATATTTTTTCAAATCTCTGCGATAAGCGCCAATCGTATTTTCACTTAAACCTTTTTCAATTTGTATAAATTTTAAATATTCCTCGATAATTGTTTCCATGACAACACCTCTATTTGAATAAACTCAAAATCATTTTTATGTAATAGTATTAAGAAAGACTAAGACAATGATTTAAAATTGTCCTAGTCTATAAGTTAATCTATTTTCCTTTAGCTTGGCATTCAGCGCAAACGCCGTGAAAAGTTAATCTGTGATCAAGAATTTTAAAGTTATATTCTGTTTCTACTCTTTCTTCAACTTGAGGTAATAAGTCTTCATGAATTTCATCAACTTTACCACATTCCATACACACTAAATGGTGATGGAAGTGTTTAGCGCCCTCTTTTCTTAAATCAAAGCGTGCAACACCATCACCAAAATTAATTTTGTCAACTACTTTTATTTCAGCTAAAAGTTCTAATGTTCTATAAACAGTTGCTAGTCCAATTTCAGGTGCTTTGTCTTTCACTTTTAAATAAACATCTTCCGCGCTTAGGTGATCCTTTTCATTTTCAATTAGAACTCGTACTGTGGCTTCTCTTTGTGGTGTTAATTTATATGAAGATTGTTGTAATTGTTGTTTAACTCGATTTAATCGTTCTTCCATGGGAGCGACACTCCTCTATCAATAATTATAATCATTTTAAATTGAAAATATTTCAATTACTAAATTACCAATATTTTCAATTAAATGCAAGAGCTTTACAGCACTTAATTAGAATGATTATAATTTAATAATATATATTGTAAACCAATTATGGTTTTAGCATCTTCTATTTCATGATTATCAAGCAATGCTTTTATATCTGAAATCGGTACTTTATGCAATTCAACAAACTCATCTTCATCTAGGTTAAGTTGCCCTTCGCTTAGATTATTGCTGAAGTATATAGTGAGTTTTTCATTTGTGAATCCAGGACAACCATACATGTCTGTTATAAATTCTAAATTATTTGCCACATAACCTGTTTCTTCTTCTAATTCTCGTTTGGCAGCCTCTTCACGAACTTCATCTTGTTCTAATTTTCCAGCCGGTATTTCTAACAAAGCTTTTTCAACTGGTTTACGAAATTGCTTAACAAGTAATACTTCGTCATTAGGCGTTATTGCACAGACTGCCACTGCACCGTTATGGTAGACTAATTCCCTTCTAGATGTATTGCCATCAGGCAACTCCACATCATGAATTTCTAAATCTATAATTTTGCCATTATAAATTACTGTTCTATCAAACGTCTTTTCATTAAATTCCATTAAATTCACGTCCCTTTCAATTCATTATATAAATTGGTAAGATGAATGCGTTACCTAAAGTTTATCGGAAGGAGATTGGACATGCAAAAGAATATTTTAAAAAGTGGCATCGAAATTTCAGAATTAGGGTTAGGTTGTATGAGTTTAGGTACAGAGTATGCTAATGCTGAACCTATCATTGAAAAAGCGATCGAAAGTGGTATCACTTATTTTGATACTGCTGATATTTATGATAGAGGGACTAATGAAAAAATTGTGGGCAAAGCTTTAAAAAAATATCAAAATCGTGATGATATTGTAATTGGAACAAAAGTTGGAAATCGCCCTACTGAAGATGGAGGTACAACATGGGACCCTTCTAAGAAATATATTAAAGAAAGTGTAAAGGGATCATTAAAACGATTAGGACTAGATCATATAGATTTATATCAATTGCATGGTGGTACAATAGATGATCCATTGGATGAAACAATTAGTGCATTTAATGAATTAAAGCAAGAAGGTATCATTAAGGCATATGGTATTTCTTCAATACGCCCAAATGTTATTGATTATTATTTAAAACATAGTGAAATCGAGACAATTATGTCGCAATTTAATTTAATTGATAATCGTCCAGAACAATTATTGAGTGACATCCATGCGAAAGGCGTTAAATTGTTAGCACGCGGACCTGTATTTAAAGGGTTGTTAACTTCCAATAGTATTGATGCTTTAGATCATAAATTTAGTGAGGGCATATTTGATTATACACATCATGATTTAGGAGAAACGATTGCTTCTGTTAAAGAAATAGAAAGTAATCTTAGTGCTTTATCTTTTGAATATTTAAAATCTCATGATGCACTTGGCGCAATTATCATTGGCGCTAGTTCGCCACAACAATTAGAAGAAAACGTTAATAATTACAATAAAAAAGTAAGTCTTGATCAAGTGAAAGCAGCTCGAGAAAGAGTGAAGAACTTAGAATATACTCAACATTTAAAATAGATAACATACTTAATTAATTTTTAAATAATCTCTTAGGTGTTAGGGACAATAAATTAAAAACTTGTCCTACACACCTTTTGTTTCAATTTAAATTGATTTAATTTAATATTGCTTTAAATACCTATGTTTATCATGTTCACTTTCTTCTTTAATGACTACATTCATGATTTCCCCTCTTAATATTAGTTCATGAAATTTGAAATCTATAAATGATTGTTCGGCAGAATCTAATGAATCATAATAGTCTTGTCCTAATAAATCTGTAATAGTAAAAATTGTTTGTGATGATAGTGTATTCACATTCTCAATACATTGTTTGACGTCTCGGTTCACACAACATAACATACAATCACTCCTATTTACTGTTTGTTCTTAAATAAAAATGGAAAAAGCGATTCAAGAAATCTAGGGCATAATTGATAAAATTTTAAAGCGGAGTGCATCCATTTAGGTTGATTGATTTCACATTTACGTTTAATAATACCGTCAATAATATCTTTAGCTAATAGTGTTGGATCTAACATCATTGCGTCATACTTATGTGCATATGCGAGACTTGGATCTGCTTTTTCGTGAAAAGGCGTTCGAACAGGTCCGGGATTAACTAACATGACATGGTAAGATGGATGTTCTAAACGAAGTGCATTTAGAACTGCATTAAAAGCCGCTTTAGATGCACCATAATAAGCCGCATTTGCTTGTGTGATGAATGCTGCTTGACTCGAAATCCCTACAATACTCGCATGTTTGGATAAATATGGCAGTAAGGCATGCAGTAATAAATTAAAACCGATGATATTAACTTCGTAAGTTTCTAACATTTCATTAGTGGAATGTTGACTTATCGATTTAAAATACCCAAGCCCAGCACTATAAATGATACCGTCAATTTGAGTATCGATATATTGTGGTAACATGCTAATAGCATTTTTATCTTGCAAATCACAAGTTAGCATTTGTACTCTTTTTTCAAATGGTTTGAAATTGATTTGTTTATACTTTTCTTTGTTCCTAGCAAGAATTGTAACATTAGCCCCTTTTTTGATAAGTTGCTTAGTGATTTCAAGCCCCAATCCACTAGTGCCTCCAGTAACGATATAATGTTTACCTAACATAGTAATACCCTCTTTAATTATGATTAAGATTATAATAACCTAAATCATTTCATACATAAAGTTATCTATTATATAAAAAGAAGTGCCCCGGGATCACCTGAGCTAAAGCTCATGCGTATAGTAGCACTAACTTTTATAAAAAAAGTGCTACTAATATGTTACTATGGTTTTATAAATTAAAGAGTGAGGATGATGTTGTCAATGAAATTAGTATTTTATGGTGCAGGAAATATGGCACAAGCAATCTTCAAAGGTATAATTAATTCAAAAAAATTAAAGTCACATGATATTTACTTAACAAATAAATCGAATGAAGAAGCGTTAAAAAATTTCGCTGAGGAATTAGGTGTTGAATACAGCTACGATGATGAAAACTTATTACAAGACGCAGATTATGTCTTCTTAGGTTCTAAACCTTATGATTTCGAAAAAGTAGCACAAAGAATTCAACCATACATCAATGAAAACAATCGCTTTATTTCTATTATGGCTGGTTTACCTATCAATTATATTCAGGAACAATTACATGTTGAAAATCCTATCGCTCGAATTATGCCTAATACAAATGCACAAGTTGGTCATTCTGTAACAGGTATCAGCTTTTCAGGAAATTTTGGACCTAAATCAAAGGAAGAGGTTATCGATTTAGTAAATGCTTTTGGTTCAGTAATTGAGGTGGATGAAGACCACTTACATCAAGTAACTGCGATTACAGGAAGCGGTCCTGCATTTTTATATCATGTCTTTGAACAATATGTTAAAGCAGGTACAGATTTAGGTCTTGAGAAAGATCAAGTTGAAGAATCAATTAAAAATTTAATTATTGGTACAAGTAAGATGATTGAAAGATCAGATTTAAGTATGGAACAGTTGCGTAAAAATATTACTTCTAAAGGTGGAACAACTCAAGCGGGTTTAAATGCATTAGCTCAACATGATATTGAAGCAATCTTTAAGGATTGTTTGAATGCAGCAGTTCATCGTAGCGTTGAATTATCTAAAAATGAAGATAATTAAATTTTACTGTAAAAGAGACTAGGATAATGATTTCTCTGTGACTTCTATATCCTAGTCTCTTACTTTGTAATTTTAATTATACTTACTTTAAAGAGTTAAAGAATTAGTAGTTATTAAATTTTAAACGTATCAAAATCTTTAACAAATTCAAAATTTGGAACGTCTTCATGTGTCTTTAATTGTTGTTTAATAAGTTGAATATTCTCGTGATTATAGCGATTACTTAAATGTGTGATTAAGCTTCTTTTTACATTAGCTTGTTTTATTAATTCAAAAACATCTTCAATATGACTATGGTGATAATTATTTGCTAATGTTTTTTCGCCTTCAATGTATGTAGCTTCATGAATCATTACATCAGAATCTTTAGCAATGCTTAATTCCGACTGACATGGTTTTGTATCACCAAAGATGGATATAATTGGTCCGGGTTTAGCTGGCCCTTTGAAATCATCCGAATTATATACTTGTCCTTCATATTCAAAATTATCATAAGATTTTACTTCTTGATATTTTGGTCCAGGATATAAACCAATAGATTTAAGTGCCTCAACATCAATTGTTCCTGGTGTCGTCGGAGATTCAATGCGATAACCATAAGAAGGGATACCATGATTTAACAAATGTGCACTAATTGAGAATCCTTTATGATGATATGTGAAATGATTATCAATTTCTATATAAGTAATCGGATAGTTTAGATGAGATTCAGATAATCTTAGTGTAGTCTCAATAAATTGCTGTAAACCTCTAGGACCAATAACTGTCAGTGGTTTGTCTTCTCCACCTTGAAAAGAACGGCTTGTAAGTAGTCCAGGCAATCCGAAAATATGATCTCCGTGCATATGCGTTATAAAAATATGGTCAACTTTTCCTAGCTTAATTGAATGATGTAAAATTTGATGTTGTGTGCCCTCTCCGACATCAAATAGCCATATACTATTCGAAAAAGGTTCAAGGTTCAAAGCTATAGCTTGAGTATTTCTCTCTTTAGTAGGTAACCCAGCACTTGTTCCGAAGAATGTAACTTCCATGCATATGCCTCCTTTTCCTTCATTATATTTTATCATATGTGATTATTTTTGCTATAAAAAGACATAAAATAAATGCATTAGATACATTTTGAGTTATAATGATATTAAATTGTGCATCATTCCATTATATAAGTGCCCTAGCAAAATAATAAATATTAGGCAAATCAGTTTGAAGCGGTGCAAATATAATTTATAATAATACAATCATAGTATTAATAGAATTGAGGTTTTGAACTTGAGTAAACATTCTAAACATATTCCTTGTTTAATTACTATTTTCGGTGCTACCGGAGATTTAAGTCATAGAAAATTATTTCCATCACTATTCCATTTATTTCAACAAGATAATTTAGATGAACATATTGCAATAATTGGAATTGGACGTAGAGATTACACGAACGAAGTCTTTCGTGAACAAGTTAAAAGTTCTATCCAAAAGCATGTCAAAGATACGGATCAAATAGATGCATTTATGGAACATGTCTATTATTTTAAACATGATGTAAGTGATGAACAAAGTTATTATTCATTATTGAGTTTTTCAAATGAATTAGATTCACAATATCAGTTAAAAGGAAATCGCTTATTTTATTTAGCAATGGCACCTCAATTCTTTGGTATTATTTCGGATTACTTAAAATCATCTGGTTTAACCGATACTACTGGTTTTAAACGATTAGTTATTGAAAAACCATTTGGCAGTGATTTAAAATCGGCTGAGCAATTAAACAATCAATTAAGACGCTCATTTAAAGAAGAAGAAATATACAGAATTGATCATTATTTAGGTAAAGATATGGTTCAAAATATAGAAGTCTTACGCTTTTCAAATGCGATGTTTGAACCATTATGGAATAATAAATATATTTCAAACATTCAAGTAACATCCTCAGAAGTATTAGGTGTTGAGGACCGTGGAGGTTATTATGAATCTAGTGGCGCATTAAAAGATATGGTACAAAATCATATGTTACAAATGGTGGCCCTTTTAGCTATGGAAGCGCCAATTAGCTTAAATAGTGAAGATATACGTGCTGAAAAAGTTAAAGTATTGAAATCACTTAGACAGCTTGAACCTCAAGAAGTAAAACAAAATTTTGTACGTGGACAGTATGATGAAGGATTTATTGATGGTGAAAAAGTCATTGCCTATCGAGATGAAGATCGAGTAGCCGAAGATTCAAATACTCCAACTTTTGTATCAGGCCGACTAACAATTGATAACTTCCGTTGGGCTGGTGTACCTTTCTATATTAGAACGGGAAAACGTATGAAATCTAAATCGATTCAAGTTGTAGTTGAGTTCAAAGAAGTACCAATGAACTTATACTATCAGACCGATAAATTGTTGGATTCAAACTTATTAGTTATTAATATTCAACCTAATGAGGGTATATCACTTCATTTAAACGCGAAAAAGAACATCCAAGGTATTGATACAGAACCCGTTCAATTATCATATGCAATGAGTGCTCAAGATAAGATGAACACTGTGGATGCCTATGAAAATTTATTATTCGATTGTTTAAAAGGTGATGCTACAAACTTTACACATTGGGAAGAATTAAAATCTACATGGAAGTTTGTTGATGTTATACAAGATGAATGGACAAAGAATGAACCTAACTTCCCTAACTATGAGTCAGGTACAAATGGACCATTAGAAAGTGATTTACTATTAAGTAGAGATGGTAATCATTGGTGGGATGATATACAATAAATAGACAATTGATAAGCCTATAGTGAAGCCTTCTGGACTAAAGTAATATTTTGAGTTCAAGTATTATTTTAATAGTAGCTACCTAAATTGAGCATGTGCTTATAGCCAGCCTCTTTCAACTATAGTCATTCTTTTGGTGGTGGGACAATGAATTGATTTTAAATTTTGTCCTACCACCCTTTTCTATTAAAAAATTTTCAATATGGCACATGTTAAGATGTATATTTTCTAAAAATAAGGTAAAATAAAAGTTAATGATTGTAAATTTATTGGAGTGAGAGTTTTGGACGTTATCAAGCAGATACAACAGGCAATTGTATTTATCGAAGATCGTTTATTAGAGCCGTTTAATTTGCAAGATTTGAGTGATTACGTTGGTCTTTCTCCTTACCATCTTGATCAATCATTTAAAATGATTGTTGGACAATCACCTGAACATTACGCACACGCAAGAAAAATGACTGCAGCTGCTAAAGAAATGGTTCAAAGTTCTTCGAGGTTAGTAGATGTCGCAAAAAAGTATAACTATCATAGTTCAAATGATTTTGCGAATGATTTTAGTGATTTTCATGGAATTTCACCAATTCAAGCATCTACAAAAAAAGATGAATTAAAATTACAAGAACGTTTATATATAAAGTTGACAACTACTGAACGAGCACCTTATCCATATAGACTAGATACCACGGAAGATATAGCATTAGTAGGTTATGTACGTTATATTGAAGCAAATAATTTATCTAATCCTTATAAAGTTCCTGATTTTTTAGAAGATTTAATTCTTGATGGTAAAATAAAAGATTTAAAAAGGTATAATAACATAAGTCCATATGAGTTGTTTGTAATCACTTGTCCATTAGATAATGGATTGGAATTATTTATTGGTGTTCCAAGTGATAGATATCCATCTCATTTAGAAAGTAGAATATTACCTGGAAGACATTATGCGAAATTTAATCTCCAAGGTGAAATAGACTATGCGGTTAATGAAGCTTGGTATTATATCGAATCAAGTTTACAACTTACTTTACCTTATGAAAGAGATAGCTTATATGTTGAAATATATCCCTTTGATGTCTCATTTGAGGACCCATTCACTAAAATTCAATTATGGTTGCCAATTGAACAAGAAAATTATGATTTGTAAATATCAAAGAAATACATTCTCTAATCAAAGCACCATATCTTTTTGCAAATCTATAACGATAAGTGTTATAATCTAACTAACAAGAATATCTGCATTTTATGCACCAATCCCCTCACTATGCCAGTAGTGAGGGGATTTTTTTGGTGTGGCTTGTCGCCTATTTACTTATTGTTACGGTTTCGAAGCCAATACGAAAATAACGCAACAATACAACCACTTGTTACTGTGGCTACGATGTGCACAAGAATATCTGCCATTTTAGCACCCCCTCTCTGCGTATAGATAAACGCCTGAGAGATAGGCGACTTATTTATTATATCATCTCTAATATATGAGTCATGTATTATTTACGGCCGTAAAATGATTTTTTATTTTTCAAAAGAAAACGAGGTTAGGACAAAAAAAGTATGTCCTAATATTGCTTATGAATTAAATTTCTGCTACAAATGCTTCGAATGGCTTAAGTGATTTTGAATCTAATTGACTATTGTAGTTATGTAATTTGATTGCATTCTCATCGATATCAAAAGGTAATGTTAATGAACTTTGTTTATCAGTTAAGTTACCTGCAACCACTACAGTTTTGCCTTCTAATTGCCTAGTATAAGCAAACACATTTTCATTTTCTGCATCAATTAAATCAAACTGTCCGTACGTATAAATTTCATGAGATTTCTTTAATTGAATCAATTTTTTGTAAAAATTAAGTACAGAATGCTCGTCTTCTAATTGATGAGCTACATTAATATCTCTATAATTTGGATTAACAGGGAACCAAGGTTTTCCCTCTGTGAAGCCACCATTTGTAGAATCATTCCATTGCATAGGTGTACGAGAATTATCACGATTTTCCATTCTATACTTATCTAATAATTGATCAACGTCTCCACCTTGTTCTTTTACAATTTTATATTCATTTCTAACCGCAACATCATTAAACGTTTCAATACTTTCAAAAGGATAATTGGTCATACCAATTTCTTGTCCTTGATAGATAAAAGGTGTACCTTGCTGTAAGAAATACACAACGGCATGGCTTGTAGCAGATTCAAACCAGTAATCTTTATCGTTACCCCAAGTTGATACACGACGAGGTTGATCATGGTTTTCTATGAAAAGTGCATTCCAACCAATTCCTTCTAGTCTCTTTTGCCAGCGATTTAACACCTCTTTATATGATTTAACGTCAAATTGAGAATCACCAGTACTCCATAAACCTAAATGTTCAAATTGGAAGATCATATTGAATTTACCTTTATCTTCTCCAACCCACTCTTCTGCATTATCTGGAGTTACACCGTTGGCTTCTCCAACAGTCATAATATCATATTGGCTTAGTGACTCATCTTTCATTTCTTGTAGCCAATTGTGAATACCAGGTTGATTCATATCTACATCAAAGGCTGGAGCATATTTTTTTCCTTCTGGTACAGGTAAGTCACCAGCTTCAAATGTTTTCTTGATATGTGTAATAGCATCGACACGGAATCCATCAATACCCTTTTCAAACCACCAATTCATCATGTTGAATACTGATTCACGTACTTCTGGATTATCCCAATTTAAATCTGGTTGTTTTTTACTAAATAAATGGAAGTAATATTGATTAGTTGTTTCATCAAATTGCCATGTTGAACCATTAAAAATGCTCTCCCAATTATTTGGTTCAGAACCATCATCTTTAGGGTCTGCCCATATGTACCAGTCTCTTTTAGGGTTCTCTTTACTAGATTTTGATTCAATAAACCAAGGATGCTCATCAGATGTATGGTTAACGACTAAATCTAATATTAGTTTCATACCACGGTCATGTACACCTTTTAATAGACGATCAAAATCTTCCATTGTACCAAATTCATCCATAATATCTTGATAATCACTGATATCATATCCATTATCATCATTAGGTGATTTATACATTGGACTTAGCCATATAACATCAATACCTAAGTCTTTAAGATAGTCTAATTTTTCGATTACACCTGGTAAATCACCAATACCATCATTGTTAGTATCATTAAAACTTCTTGGATAAACTTGATACGCTACTGCTTCTTTCCACCAATTTTTATTCATAATTATGCTCCTTTATATTTTTGTAGTTGATACCCTTTCAACTATTTGAGTTGAAATCAATTTTTCTCTAAAAGAAATAGTTTCATTTCTTAATACATCAATGATTGTATTGCCTGCTGTGAGGCCTAATACATCTGGGTTAATGTTTACGCTTGTTTGAGATGGTGTTGCATTTTCAGTGAGAAAAGATGTATTAAACGTGGCAGTTTGTACATCCTCTGGAATGCGTAGTTGATATTCATAAAGCACATTTAATAATTGCATATTTAACATAGCATCAGACGTTATAATCACTGAAGGCGTATGAATAGCATCAATACAATATTGCTTTATACAATCACGTAAATCATTCATGGACTTTATTACGATACAGTCATTTGAAAGTTTAACGTTGTCACAGTATTGTTTAAATCCTACTGTTCTGTCTTCTGTAACTGCATAATGTCCAGATTCTTGTAAAAATAATATATGGCGGTGTCCTAAATGATATAAATATTGTGTTAATTGATAAGCTGCATCGATATTATTATTATCAATATGTATGATATTTTCGTAGTTCAAAGATTTCCCAATTATAAGATAAGGAACTTTAAACTCATAAAGTAGATGCTCAATAGGATCATCTTTCAATGAATATAAAAGAATAAATCCATCCACACTTTTAGATTGAATCATTGTTTTTACTTCATGATATAAGTCCCTGCTATTTTCCGACACAGTCATTCTAGTTGAATAGCCTCTTACATTACATGCCTGATTAATACCATTAAGAACGTCACTATTAAATGGATTTTGACGTATTTCAGGAGTGGAACTTTTCTGTATTAATCCAATGGTCATTGTTTTATTTGTTATTAATGTTCTTGCCGCTTGATTGGGTATGTATCCTAATTTGGACATAGCCGCTTTGACTTTATTTGAAGTTGCCTCACTAATTTTCGCATTGTTCCGTATCACCCTCGATACTGTAGATGTAGCTACATTAGCCTCTTTGGCAACATCTTTAATTGTAACCGTTGTATATCACCTCAATCTTTAAACTTTAGTAAACGCTTTCAATCATCTTATATTTTCATGGTATAGTATTCGTATTAGGAAGTCAATCATTTTGTGCAATCGTTTGCATAATTTTTAAAAAAGAAGTAAACCATTGAATTGGTTTACTTCTGTAACTAGTATGTGATTACTCTTCAACCCATTGAGTATGGAAGATACCTTCTTTATCTTTACGTTCATACGTATGTGCACCGAAATAGTCACGTTGTGCTTGAATTAAGTTTGCTGGTAAATTTTCAGAGCGATAACTATCATAGTAGTTTACGCTGGCAGAGAATCCAGGTGTTGGTACGCCGTTACGTACACCTGTTGCTACTACATCTCTCAATGCATCTTGATATTCTGTGACAATACCTTTGAAATAAGGATCTAATAAAAGGTTTTGTAATTCTGAGTTGTTATCATATGCGTCTTTAATTTTTTGTAAGAATTGAGCACGAATAATACAACCTTCACGCCATATCATTGCTAAATCGCCTAATTTTAAATTCCATTCATTTTCTTCACTAGCTTTACGCATTTGCGCAAATCCTTGTGCATATGAACAAATTTTACTCATATATAAAGCTTTACGGATTTTTTCTAAGAATTCATCTTTATTACCAATAAATTCTGCTTTAGGACCGTTTAATTCCTTAGAAGCATTCACACGTTCTTGTTTAATTGATGAAATGAAACGAGCAAATACTGATTCAGTGATAATCGTTAAAGGAATACCTAATTCTAAGGCATTGATAGAAGTCCATTTACCTGTACCTTTTTGACCCGCAGTGTCTAAGATCTTTTCGACAAGTGCTTCATTGTCATCATCTAATTTAGTGAAGATATCACCAGTGATTTCAATCAAATAACTTTCTAATTCACCAGCATTCCATTCTTTAAATGTCTTAGAGATGTCTTCATGTGACATACCTAATAAATCTTTCATCATCGCATAGCTCTCTGCTATAAGTTGCATATCTGCATATTCAATACCATTATGAACCATCTTAACATAGTGGCCGGCACCATTTGGTCCAATATATTCTACACATGATGCACCATCTTTAGCTTTTGCAGCAATTGCATCTAGTATATCACTCACTTTATTATAAGCTGCTTCTTGACCACCTGGCATTAATGAAGGACCAGTAAGGGCACCTACTTCACCACCAGATACACCCATGCCAATAAAGTTAATACCACTTTCAGCTAAGGCTTTATTACGACGGATTGTATCTTGATAATTAGTGTTACCACCATCAATTAAAATGTCATCATCATCTAATAATGGAAGTAAACTGTCAATTGTTGCATCTGTTGCAGGACCTGCTTTAACCATTAATAAAATTTTACGTGGCTTTTCTAATGAATTAACAAATTCTTCCAAAGAATATGTTGGGTGGATTTGTTTACCTTTAGATTCATTAACCATTTCATCTGTTTTTTCGCTTGAACGGTTATATACAGAAACGCTATAACCACGTGATTCAATGTTCCAAGCGAGGTTTTTACCCATTACTGCTAAACCTACTACACCTATTTGTTGAGTCATATTACTTACCTCTCTCATTCAATTTTTCAATAGTATTGTATCATAAAAGTCGAAAGTACTTCACTAAACTAAATTACGATTTAGCTACTAACTCAATAATTTTGACAATTTGTTTTGCTAATTGATTAAGTGAATTCACTGAAATACGTTCAGATGTTGTATGAATATGTTCATAGCCCACACCTAAAATGACTGTAGGGATTCCAAATGTATTAATAATACTGCCATCTGATCCGCCTCCAGCAATAACAGTATCCCCTGCTAATCCAAGTTCTCTAGCACTATTGGTAGCAAATTGAGTTACTTTGTCATCATTTTCTAATTTAAAACCAGGGTAGCTCTTCTCGATGATAACTTTTGCTTCACCACCTAATTCTTGTGCGGTAGTCTCGAATGTTTCCTTCATATGAGTGACTTGTTGTTCAATACTTTGATTATCATGAGAGCGTGCCTCAGCTTCTAAAACTACTTCATCAGCAACGATATTTGTAGCAGAGCCACCATGAAATTTACCTATATTAGCAGTAGTATAGTCATCAATTTGTCCTAGCTTCATGCGACTAATAGCTTTTGCAGCAATGTTTATTGCACTAATTCCTTCTGAAGGTGTACTAGCATGAGCTGTTTTTCCTAAAATAGTCGTGTTTATTACCATTTGAGTTGGTGCTCCTACTACTGTTGTGCCAACAGGTTGACTAGCATCAACTGCATAACCAAACTCAGCGTCAATGTATGTTGAATCTAGTTCTTTAGCACCTTTAAGACCAGATTCCTCACCAACAGTAATAATAAATTGGATTTGGCCATGTGGAATTTCATTTTCATTAAGATATTGAATGGTTTCAATTATTGCTGCTAATCCCGCCTTATCATCAGCACCTAGAATGGTACTACCATCAGAATAAATATATCCATCCTCTTTAATTTGAGGTTTAATATTTATTCCAGGTATAACAGTGTCCATGTGACTAGTGAAGTAAATTTTAGACACATCTTCTTTCGCACTAGTGGCTGGTAAAGTACATATAAGATTGTTAGCACCTAACCATGACTTTTCTGATGCATGATCTTCAATTACATTTAAACCTAGTTCTTCAAATTTCTTTTTTAAAATGTGTTGAATGACTTCCTCATGTCCTGTTTCAGAATTTATTTGGACTAATTCTAAAAATGTTTCAAGTAATCGTTGACTGTTTATCATTATGACAAACCCCTTTCTCGTTTGATTTCTATTTTAACTAATTTTCTACAATATCAAAAATAAATTGATTGCCATTTGTATAAAAATCATTTATGGTTAATTTATATATTAAGTAAAGTGTATTATGTAAGTGTTTTTAAATAAGGAGCGTCAAATAGTGAATAATAAAGTGTTAAGAATTATAATAATTGTAATGTTGATTGCAATTGTGGCAGCATTACTACTCACAAGTTTAGTGCCACTAATGTATTAATCTTCGCAATAAAAAAGAGTCCGGGACATAAATTTCCAGGATAAGTAAATAAAGACAATTTCTATTTAAATAATATAGAAATTGTCTTTTTTTTTAATGTTTTTGATTACTTTCAACTCGTTGAGTTGTTACTTTTCTTATATTAAGTGCCATTAGCACAAATCCTAGTTCTCTTTTGGCTTTATTTATCCCTCGAACGGACATTCGAGGGAAACCCCAAATAGATTTCATAAATCCAAAAACAGGCTCCACATCAATTTTTCTTTGACTGTAGTTGGTTTTGTTTTTGGTTCTGAATGCTTTTTATTATTTTGGGATTTAAAATATTCTCAATTATAATTCTTCATTATTTTTTTATTTGCTTTTAAATTGAAGTTCATACATTGTTGTTTCAGTGGACATTCTGAACAATCATCACATTCATATAATTTAAAGCCTCGTTTAAAACCATTCTTATCATGACGATAGGCATATCTTTTGAAACCTAATCTTTTATTGTTCGGACAAATGAATTCATCGAATTCGGTCTTAGGGATTGTTTCAACAATATCATTTACATGTTACCATTTGTTGGGATAAGAACTGAAGTTTCCATTGGTAGAGTAAGTCGAGTCATGTTATAATCCCTATACATAAGGCACCTCGTTAATTTAGTTTAATGAAGTTTATTCAATTATACGAAAGTGCCTTATTTTTTAAGTGTTTGAATGTAAAATTACATATAAATAAAAAGTATTTTGGCGAGACTCTTGAGGGAACAGGA